>NZ_CAWQTY010000024.1:0-4634 GCF_963897815.1 Xenorhabdus sp. Sc-CR9 | reverse complement strand
ACAGGATTTGTCTGGCGGCAAGAGCGCGGTGGTCCCACCTGATCCCATGCCGAACTCAGCAGTGAAACGCCGTTGCGCCGATGGTAGTGTGGGGTCTCCCCATGCGAGAGTAGGGCACTGCCAGACATCTAATTTATAAGTGTTGCCCATTTGGCACCGCTTTTTATTTTAGCATTTGCTGATATGGCTCAGTTGGTAGAGCACACCCTTGGTAAGGGTGAGGTCCCCAGTTCGAATCTGGGTATCAGCACCATGAATAATATGTTCGGCAAATAAAACAGAATTTGCTTGGCGGCGATAGCGCGGCGGTCCCACCTGACCCCATGCCGAACTCAGCAGTGAAACGCCGTAGCGCCGATGGTAGTGTGGGGTCTCCCCATGCGAGAGTAGGGAACTGCCAAGCTTTAATATAGTCAAAAGGCCACTCAAATGAGTGGCCTTTTGCATTTCTAATTATTTAATATTTTCAAGCAGATATAAATATTGGTTGACTGTGGTCTTATCTTTCAAATGTAGAGTCTGATAGACTACGACTAAATTATCTATTGAGCTTGAAGTGAATGTCTGCCCGTCAACCTACTGAACTAAAAGCGTTCAACACATTTGGCATTTCAGCTTGTGCTGATCATATCGCCACAGCAACCACTATTGAATCACTCTTATCTTTATGGCAAAAAGCACAGGGTAAAGACCAACCTATTTTATTGCTGGGAGGAGGAAGTAATGTCCTATTCACTGAAAATTTTAAAGGTACTGTGATTCTAAATCGTATTCTTGGTATTAATATACAAGAATCGGACACAGCATGGCATATACATGTTGGTGCAGGTGAAAATTGGCATGAGCTGATCACCTATTTACTCAAGCAACAGGTTTATGGCTTGGAAAATTTAGCTTTAATACCTGGAAATGTAGGCTCTGCCCCTATTCAAAATATCGGGGCATATGGGATTGAGTTTAAGCATGTCTGTGAGTATGTCGATTTTATTGAATTGAAAACAGGTAACTCTATTCGCCTTATGAAAAATGAGTGTGAATTTGCATACAGAGACAGCATTTTCAAACATCAATATAAGGATGGTTATGCTATTACAGCTGTGGGACTGAATTTGAATAAAGCGTGGGAACCAATATTGACTTATGGTAGTTTAGCTCAATTCTCACGAGAAGATGTTACACCAGAACAAATATTTTATGCTGTGTGTGAAATGCGCCAGAGTAAATTACCAGATCCTGCAATAATGGGAAATGTAGGAAGTTTCTTCAAAAACCCAATCATATCCGTCGGGTTAGCACAAAAAATTAAATCTCAGTATCCAAATTGCCCCCAATATCACCATAATGAAAATAGCGTAAAAACTGCTGCGGGTTGGCTAATCGATCAATGTAACTTGAAAGGCTATTCTATTGGTGATGCTGCAGTGCATACGCAGCAAGCATTGGTACTAATTAATAAAGGAAATGCAACGGGGAAAGATATTATTACTTTGGCTGCTTATGTGCGGAACAGGGTAGCGGAAAAATTTAATATCTTCTTAGAACCCGAGGTTCGCTTCATTGGTAGTAATGGGGAGATAGACGCAGTGGAGTGTATTTCATGAAAGATATTAGTATTCCGTTAAAATTAATTAAAATATTGTCTGATGGTGAGACTCATTCAGGACAGCAACTTGGCCAGGAATTGGGCATGAGTCGCGCAGGAATCAACAAACATATACAGACTATCCGTGAATGGGGAGTAGAAATTTTAACACTTCCAGGTAAAGGATATCGTTTTCCTGCTCCTATGAATCTTCTTGATAAAGAAATCATTGATAATTATCTTCCAAATGCTCATCTTGAAGTTATACCTGTTATTGATTCTACAAATCAATATTTGTTGGAGAAATTAGCCAAACTGAATTCAGGCGATTCTTGTGTTGCAGAATATCAATATGCAGGTAGAGGACGTCGTGGTAGGCAGTGGGTTTCTGCGTTTGGCCGAAATTTATATTTGTCGATGTATTGGCGATTAGAACAAGGGCCATCGGCTGCAATTGGTTTAAGTCTGGTAGTTGGAATAGTCATCACAGAAGTTCTTAACCGTCAGGGAGCCGAAAGAGTAAAAGTAAAATGGCCAAATGATCTATATTTAGATGATAAAAAATTAGCGGGAATATTAGTTGAATTAACCGGTAGAACGGGAGATGCAGCTCATATTGTTATTGGGATAGGTATGAATATCTCGATGAGTAGTGAGCAACAGAAATTAATTAACCAGCGGTGGACTAATTTACAGCAGGCGGGAGTGGTGGTTGAGCGGAACAAATTGATTTCGGAAATCATTGTTGAGCTAAAAGAAGCACTGCTCCAATTTGAAAAAGAAGGGTTATCTTCTTTTATCCATCGATGGCTTAAATTAGATAATTTTATTAATCGCCCTGTAAAATTAATTATTGGCGAACAGGAAATTTTTGGTGTTGCCCGTGGGATTGATCAACAAGGGGCACTATTGCTTGATATTAATGGTGTTATTACATCTTATATGGGTGGTGAAATTTCTTTGAGGAGTTGTTGAAGGGGAAAGCCGGAAATGTTTCCGGCTGTTTATTTTATTTCCTTAGCCTGACGCTTTCAATCGAATGATTGGTTCCTTTTGTCATAATCAAGCTAGCACGTTCTCTAGTTGGTAAAATATTTTGCTGTAAGTTTAATCCATTAATTTCCCGCCAAATATTTGATGCGATTTTTATCGCTTCTTCTGTAGTCAGCTTAGAATAGTCGTGAAAATAAGAATCCGGATCGGAAAAAGCACCTTGCCGAAACTTAAGAAAACGGCTGATATACCATTGTTCGAGTAATTCATCTGATGCATCGACATAAATGGAAAAATCAACAAAATCAGAAACAAATACATGGTGTGGCTCGTGTGGATAATCCATGCCACTTTGTAGAACGTTTAAGCCTTCTAGGATCAGAATGTCAGGCCTTTCTATAATAATTTGTTCATTGGGAACAATATCATAGCTCAGATGAGAATATACTGGCGCACTGACCTTTTCACTCCCTGATTTTATATCAGCAACGAATTTTACCAGGTTACGCATATCATAGGATTCAGGAAATCCCTTTTTTTTCATTAAACCACGTTCATTTAACACACTATTAGAGTGCAAGAAACCGTCTGTAGTGACTAACTTAACACGGCGATGTTCAGGCCAGCGGCTTAATAATGCTTGTAATAAGCGTGCGGTAGTGCTTTTTCCAACCGCAACACTGCCTGCGATACCAATTACGTAAGGAACTTTTTGTTCATCTGTTCCTAAAAATTGTTCAAGAACAGCTTGTCGCCGTAAATTGGAACTAATATAAAAATTAAGCAGGCGTGATAATGGAAGATAAATCTCGACTACTTCGTCTATTGAGATTTCTTCATTAATCCCTTTTAAAGCAGCCACCTCTTCTTCTGTTAATGTTAAAGGTACTGAGTCACGCAATGTTGCCCAATGTTCACGATCAAATTGTAAATATGGAGTTGTCAAAAAAGATTCTTTGTTATTCATAAGCCAACATCTGCCTGTCTATGCAGGTTGGACAGGTTGTTGAAAACACCCGTATCCGACAAAAAATAAATCTCATCATATCGGTTGCGTTATCGCAGGCGTAGAATTTTTTATGATTTTAGTAATTTTTTTGATGGTAAATACAAAATCCTAAAAAATGTTCGAGTTTCGAGGCTATTTTTTGGCAGTAATTTTTATTTTTTCAAAAAAAAGAATTTGGTGACGCAAATAATTTTCCAAAAATGATCAGTAAATACATTTGTTGCTTTCTGCTCCGTAAAGCTTTTTGCTTTTTATTTGAACTGAAACTATTGAGAAAATAATCGATATCATCAAAAGCGATTGTTTTGTGAGCGAAAGAATAAAAAAAACAATTTTTTTGTTGCATCGGGGGCCAACTCTACCTAAAATGCGCAGCACTTGATGCCGGCATAGCTCAGTTGGTAGAGCAACTGACTTGTAATCAGTAGGTCCCGAGTTCGACTCTTGGTGCCGGCACCATTAAAAATTTGGAAAGGTGGGGTTCCCGAGCGGCCAAAGGGAGCAGACTGTAAATCTGCCGTCACAGACTTCGAAGGTTCGAATCCTTCCCCCACCACCATTAACTAGTTTCCATCTTGAGTGTTTTGCTCGAGTTATACTCCAGACAAAACATTTGAGATACAAGATACAGCTGATTAAAGTCAGGTAGCCGAGTTCACGCGGGCATCGTATAATGGCTATTACCTCAGCCTTCCAAGCTGATGATGCGGGTTCGATTCCCGCTGCCCGCTCCAAGATGTGCTGATATAGCTCAGTTGGTAGAGCACACCCTTGGTAAGGGTGAGGTCGGCAGTTCGAATCTGCCTATCAGCACCACTTCATATGTTCTTATCTCCTGATTTTCTTCCTGTAAATATCTCGCAAGCAATTGCTTGGTTGATGTGGTGAAACCACCGATTCCGTGTCTTAGAGGGACAACCTAATGTCTAAAGAAAAGTTTGAACGTTCAAAACCGCACGTTAACGTTGGTACTATCGGCCACGTTGACCACGGTAAAACTACCCTGACTGCTGCAATCACCACCGTTTTGGCAAAAACCTACGGCGGTAG
>NZ_CAWQTY010000023.1:0-4696 GCF_963897815.1 Xenorhabdus sp. Sc-CR9 | reverse complement strand
GGGAAGTGGATGGTATGATAAGCATGACTCGATCCTTTTTTCTGTGATTTTGCGTTTTGGGAACAAAAATTTCGCAAATTTAGGATCGAGTTTCTTTGATACTCCTACCATTTTGACAAGCTATTTAGAGGTAACGCAAAGAAAATTGGATCAAGCTCATGCAACAAAGCTAGCTATTTATATTTTGAAAGGTCTTATTTCTTCAGCAATAAACCATAGGAAATATAATAATAAGAAAGAAATAAAATCTCTCATTGATATTCAAGAAAGCTTAGGAAAACAACCTTATTTATCTCTGCAACCAATTGTAACCAATATTCGGGATGTTGGTGAACGAGGTAATAAAATAAGAGCTGAAAGAGTGTTATCAAAAAGTGATGACTCAACAGCATGCTTAAAAGTTTACCTAGCTCAAAATAATATATTTTGGGTTATTGATGGCCAACATAGACGAGAAGGAATGAGGATTGTTTTCAATTTTATATCAGAAATATTGAGGCATCATTCGTATCCTAAGAAGAAAGGAATATATCATCCAGAAGACGATCATTCTGAATTAACTTCAGACGAAATTTCAGCTTGGCAGGCTGTTTTGGAGAGCAGTAAGTCATTTGTCACTATATCAATAGAAACCCATTTAGGGCTGAGTGTTGATGAGGAGCGACAGTTATTCCATGACTTAAATAATCTGGGAAAAAAGGTTGATAAAAATTTGGCATTAAAATTTGATAGTTCTAATCCTATTAATCTTTTTCTCAAAGAGCAGCTGATTGATAAAGTTGGGATTAAGGTTTCAGAAAAAGATCAAAAAGATTGGAATAATGATGATGGTAGTCTTTCCCTCAAAGATATAACAGCCGTAAATGCTATTTTATTTTTGAATAAAACAAATATATCAACAGCTACTCCAGATGTAAGAGAAAAATTTAACATTGGTAAACAGTTTTGGGAATCAATTAGCTCTATTGATGGATTTGGTCAAAGCAAAGGAAAAGAAAAGACAGTTGCTATGCAACCTGTTGTATTGAAGGCATTAGCAAAACTTGCATTTGATTTTAACTTCAGTAAAAGAAAAATAGAAAATAGCCATTTTTATTACGATGAGCTCCTGGAAGGAATTAGCAATATAGATTTTTCCCATGATAATAAAATATGGCAATACTATAGTCTTTCTGAAACAGAAAGAGAGAACTTATTCCCTGGATTGAGTAAATATTTACCTGATATAGAAGGAGGGAATAGAGATATAGGTAGTATTCAAAATGGGCATATGAAATTTGGAGCCAAACACAACGATATCTATCCTCTAATTGGAGACATGATCCGCTATCAGATTAACTTACCTAGCCGTAGGTCTTGAAATAGGTAATTTAAAAACTTAATTTTATTAAGAAAAAATCCATATCAACAGCCTATTTTGCTTAATATTTTAACTCAGCATAACCTTATTAAATTGACTAAAAATATAATTGCATAAGATGGAGTTACAAAATGGTAAAAACAGCAAGTGGAGAGATTACTTTACCTCATTCATGTCCATGCCCCAAATACGGCTGCATGACAACAGCGACTGATTACCCATCACTTCAATCCTTATTTGGATTCAGAACCATAAGAGAAGCTGTAAAAAATCAAAGTTGGTGTATTGAATGCAGAAAAAAAGCGTTAAAAGAAAGTCGTGATAAAAAGAAAAAACTTTAGAACATCTTACACCTTTTGATAAGGTATAAATGTGGATATGCAATTGGTTCCTAACAAAGCAACTTTAGGAGCCATTTGCACTAATCTCGACTGTTCAATATTTATACTCATCACGTCGTGGCGGTTATCACCAGAACTATACTACACAACTTCAGCAAGTTAGTGCAGAAGACTTTTAATATTCTATGTAATCATATTCTGAAAATAACAATTTCTCATCATAATAAAATTAAAAAGCCATGAGGTCTAATGTGGTCAAATTTAACTACCATTTTACTCTCAGGGCTTCGTATAAAAATTTATTTTTTCAAGAAGTAGAGCACAATTTGAGGCAGGTTATTCCTGTGGCTTGCCGCGAGCCTTACGCTCAATAGGCTGACCATCATATGAATCAAAATAACGGCTAGGCCAGATTTCTGAAGGGTGTATTCCGAGATAATTCGCAATTATCCATTCACCTTTTGGCCAAGGCCTGCTGAGAGTATTGGCTAATGTAGAAGAACTTAATCCCGCTTCACGGGAGACAGCTGCTAAGGTAGTACCACGCTTGCGTAATGCAGCAATAATATCAGCTTGATGCCAATCTTTTTTAATATCAATCATTCCTGCTACCCCTTCCATTAATTAATATTGATGGTGGCGATTCAGACAGGGTTCGCGGACCGGAGATCAACCATTCCGGCAAGGCAATGCCTTCCCTGCCTGAACCACCATTGAAAAGGCGATAACAGGCACACTGGTAGAAATTTCCTACCAGTGGGTTGATCATTCAAGGCCGCGACGCCTTGACCATTGGATTGTGCCAATGGCGGAGTTACTTTAACTGATTGTTTTACCTAACTCAATAACTGAACTACTAAGTTGAACGACTATAAACCCGCTCAACATAACGCTCACGTCCGTCACCGTGCCCCAAATCCATTGAAACCAATGCCTTTGACTCTTGATGGCTAAAGCCATTTTGTTGATAAAACGCCAGCGCATCCTGCGCCCATGCATACCTCAAACTATGAGGAGAGTGGTAACCCTTTAACCCAATCTTTGTAGTATGTGTACGCCAGTAGTTCATGGCCTGTCTGAGATCCGGCTTATCAATCAACTTGCCGCCGCGTTGCTCCGCAACAGAAATGGCCTGTTCTACAGCCGCTTTCATCGCCGCAACATCCAATACACGGGTTTGCCTTGGTCGTCCGCCTTTTGTACCGAAAACAACATGCAGTTTTGGCTCTGGTTGTTCTAATTGTTTTCGCCAGCTTTTCAATGAAGCACTACACTGCACCGCTTCCTGAGAACGCAGCCCCATCAATCGGGCAAGTTTCAGTGTGGCTGCAAATCCGGCATCCCGTACAAGAGCTTTCTGATAAATAGCCTGAAATGTAGCATCAGGGATCGCCTGCTTTGTTCCGGCTCGGCTGGTTTCACTTAATCCCAATGCCTTATTGCTCAAACGTGGAGAAG
Organism: Xenorhabdus sp. Sc-CR9; assembly: GCF_963897815.1. Taxonomy (NCBI): domain Bacteria; kingdom Pseudomonadati; phylum Pseudomonadota; class Gammaproteobacteria; order Enterobacterales; family Morganellaceae; genus Xenorhabdus; species Xenorhabdus sp. Sc-CR9. The sequence goes on along the minus strand of NZ_CAWQTY010000023.1, from coordinate 1,537 downwards.
TTTCCAGCTTTTCTCTGCCTGCCATGCGGAAAATATTACGCAGCGCAGACATCTCATTTTGCACCGTTCGCTTAGCAATACCCTGCGATAAACGGGCATCAACGTAGTGCTCTACATGCTTGGTTTTTAAATGGCTGAGGCTTTTAACCTGAATGTTCAGACTCAATAACAACGCGCCCAAACGCCCGGCAATCCGGATGCGGTCATGATAAGTTTTATGGCTACCACCACCCTGACGGGCAAAAAATTTTAATTCCTTAATCAATCGACTCATCGGTTTTTCCTTACTTAACCTTTCAACATGATGCGATCTCTGGCGCGCGACAGTGCGGACAAAGCAGGAAATACCGGCTTTGTCCCTGACAAATATCTGTGCGCCAGAGTGAACGTGTGTTGAGGTATTGCGGGGTATCGGTTGAGTACTCGGTACTGCCGCCTGTATTAACAGGTCATCCCCACCGGCAAAGTGCCAGCCTCGATATCGTCAGGTTCTCCTTTTGATACTTTTTTAATCTATAAATGTAGTGTCAGATGCACTATGTGGTTAAGCAGGCGTGAGCCTGTTATTGCCGAGTTGTCCTTTTGCTGCGGCGTCACTTTCAGCGATAAACCTGCAAAAAGTGACGCCTTAAATCCGCAAACAGTCAGCAAAAGTGGTACGAAAGTTGAAATACCAATAGGCACAACAAAACGCTGCGAGGTTAAGGATCAAACAGTAGCAATGAGCTAATTGTTTAGGTGTAGAAAGGCTGCCCGCTAAATATTTCAAGCAGGCATAGCTAAATATGAGCGAGGTGTGCGAAAGCAATCCGACCCATTAAGGTGAAATGAGATCGGGTGATAATTCAATCCTATAGTGCGTAAGGCTGCTCGGTTTTATCACCTGACGCTAATGTGAAAAGTAAGCGAGCACCTATTTCAGCTCACTTGAAGTCAGATAAAAGTAAAGTGGATCTTCTCCACTTTAAATCCAGCTACGAAAGGCAATGAAAACCATAACCTAACGAGCCTAAGTACCGTTGTACTCTATTAGTTTAAAAGACCTTCATCGTCGAACTAGCTAGGATTGTTCATACTGACGATATCTGCTTTCAAAGGTGTGAAGATGTACCGCAATTCTTGCTCTCCCTTTCAGGCTACAGGAGTTTTTTAGTCGCTCGAAAGCGCTTCCTCTCAGACTATGGAAGCATTGGTGACCATCGGTGATGGTATCAAACTGAAGTTAGGCTAACGTATTTTTTTGATAATGGCAATAAAATAAATAATAACTATTATAATTAGATGATTATTTTACATTTAAATTAAATATTACAATACCTATTTCCAATATCTGATCCATTTTAAAACCTGCCAACTTATCACACAATAACATGTACCTTTTCTACATCAACAATTATAAAACTAACCTTACTTGGATTCGCATCATAAGTGCAATTTCTAAGAAAGGCGGTCAGTTGCTATAGTAGGCATCTTTCTCGCCAAAGGAAAATGCACTATGGCCTATACACAACTGACCGAAACAGAAAGATATCAGATT
>NZ_CAWQTY010000022.1:0-85439 GCF_963897815.1 Xenorhabdus sp. Sc-CR9 | reverse complement strand
TTTAAAGAATTTATAATGAAGTGTGGTCAAATTTAACTTTAATTTTTTTTAGTGATAGATCTGATAAATCTTATAAGGTATATAATTCATTAAATGATATTTATTGAAAAATAAATAAACAAATTTCATTATATACAATGATAAATATAATTAATGATTTTTGATTAATGTGATATGTATCACGTTTAATACTGAGGTCATACCATTAGGCGTTGCAGAATATTAAATAGTATTTGTGAGCGATCTAGCATCAAAATTAGAAAAACAAATAATTATTCACTTTTTCGCTACTTATGGATTGAATTCATTTTGGCTGCCCGTATAATTTGCACGTTTTTGTCACTTGACACTCTTAAGCAAAGCCAGTTTTATACAACATTCAGCAAAACCTGATATGTGATGATGTACCTCAGGGAGAAAACAAAAGTCATGTCTGTATCCCTTTACAACGGTAAAATGGCACTGAAACTGTTATTTTTGCAGTTAATGACTTTTGTTATTCTCAGTGTGGCTTTTTGTACCAAAAGTATAGAGTGGGGCGCTTCTGCTTTTGTGGGTGGATTAGCATGCTGGCTACCAAATGTTATTTTTTTGCTGCTCAGCCGCTTCCAAAAGATAAAAGAAGAAGGGGTTCCAGTACGTATTGCATGGTTTTTCGCGATTAGCGAAGGGGTTAAAGTTATTATTACGGTAACTTTGCTGATAGTCGCTTTAGCGGTGTTCAAGGCGGCATTTGCACCACTTGGTGTGGCCTATTTAGCGGTGCTGATTGTGCAGATCATCGCACCTGCCGTAATGAACGGTTAGCGTTTTTAACAACAAAAGGGTAAAAAGCATCATGTCTGCATCAGGAGAAGTTTCAACTTCGGAGTACATAAGTCACCACCTGAAGCACCTTCAGCTGGACTTGCGTACCTTTGAGTTGGTCAATCCCCACGCTAGTGGTTATGAGGCGACGTTCTGGACGTTGAACATTGACTCGCTTTTTTTCTCCATCGTATTAGGGATGTTGTTTCTATTTGTATTCAGAAGAGTCGCGGTTCGTGCTACTGATGGCGTTCCGGGGAAATTCCAGACTGCAATAGAAATGGTAATCGGCTTCGTTGATAATACCGTTCGTGATATGTATCACGGCAAGAGCAAGGTGATAGCTCCTCTGGCTTTGACTGTGTTCGTCTGGGTGTTACTGATGAACGCATTGGACTTGCTGCCAATCGATTTTATTCCTTACATCGGTGAACACGTCTTCGGCTTGCCTGCGTTGCGTATTGTTCCAACCGCAGATGTCAGTGTCACCTTGTCGATGGCCCTCGGTGTCTTTGTCCTCATTCTGTTCTACAGCATTAAGATGAAAGGAATCAAGGGTTTTGCGAAGGAGCTGGCATTACAGCCTTTCAATCATCCGCTGTTTATTCCTATTAACTTAATTTTGGAAGGGGTTAGCTTGCTGTCTAAGCCTATATCACTCGGTCTGCGACTGTTTGGTAATATGTATGCCGGCGAATTAATCTTTATTCTTATTGCGGCTCTTTTGCCGATGTGGTCACAGTGGTTACTCAGCTTGCCTTGGGCTATTTTCCACATACTGATTATAACGTTACAAGCCTTTATTTTCATGGTTCTGACGATCGTTTATCTGTCGATGGCATCTGAAGAGCATTAATTTTTATCAATCAATAATTGTGTTTTAACTGAAACAAACTGGAGACTGTCATGGATATAAACATGGATCTGCTGTACATAGCTGCCGCTATTCTGATGGGTTTGGCGGCTATCGGTGCTGCGATCGGTATCGGCATCCTCGGGGGTAAATTCCTGGAAGGCGCAGCTCGTCAGCCTGATCTGATTCCTCTGCTGCGTACACAGTTCTTTATCGTTATGGGTCTGGTTGATGCCATCCCCATGATTGCTGTGGGCCTGGGCTTGTTTATGATGTTCGCTGTTGCCTAAGTGAAATAGCAGAACTCTAAATTACGCCAATTCATTAATTGAAATAGAGGTATTGTGCCGTGAATATTAACGCAACAATCCTCGGCCAGGCCTTCGCGTTTGTCCTGTTTGTTTTGTTCTGCATGAAGTATGTATGGCCACCAATCATGGCGGCCATTGAAAAGCGTCAGAAAGAGATTACTGACGGTTTGGCTTCAGCAGAACGTGCCAAAAAGAACCTGGACTTAGCGCAAGCCAATGCGACCGACCAACTGAAAAAAGCGAAAGCTGATGCGCAAGTTATCATTGAGCAGGCTAATAAACAAAAAGCCCAAATTATTGATGATGCTAAAGCAGAAGCAGAGCTGGAGCGTAACAAAATCTTAGTGCAAGCGAATGCTGAAATTGAAGCTGAACGCAAACGCGCTCGTGAAGAGTTACGTAAACAGGTTGCGATGCTGGCTATTGCAGGTGCCGAGAAAATTATCGAACGTTCCGTGGATGAAGCTGCTAACAGCGACATCGTTGATAAACTGGTCGCTGAACTGTAAGGAGGGAGGGGCATGTCTGAATTTGCTACGGTAGCTCGCCCCTACGCCAAAGCAGCTTTTGACTTTGCTGTAGAACACCAATCTATTGAACACTGGCAGAACATGCTGGCGTTTATTGCTGAGGTTACTCGCAATGAGCAGGTTGGTGAGCTGCTTTCCGGTTCATTGGCACCGGAAACGTTAGCCAAAACCTTTATCACCCTTTGTGGTGAGCAGGTTGATGCGCATGCTCAGAACTTTATTCGTGTAATGGCAGAAAATGGTCGCTTGCTGGTACTGCCAGAAGTCTTCCAGCAATTTATACAATTGCGTGCGTCACTTGAATCAACCATTGATGTTGAAGTGATTTCTGTGTCCGAACTAAATGAGCAGCAGCAGGCTAAAATTTCTGCGGCGATGGAAAAACGTCTGTCACGCAAAGTGAAGCTGAATTGCAAAATTGACAAGTCTGTTATTGCCGGTGTGATTATTCGCGCGGGTGATATGGTGATTGATGGCAGTATTCGTGGCCGTCTGAATCGTTTAACAGACGACTTGCAGTCTTAAGGGGACTGGAGCATATGCAACTGAATTCCACCGAAATCAGCGAACTGATCAAACAGCGTATTGCTCAGTTCAATGTCGTGAGCGAAGCTCACAATGAAGGAACGATTGTTTCCGTTAACGACGGTATCATTCGTGTCCACGGTTTAGCCGATGTCATGCAGGGTGAGATGATCTCTCTGCCTAGCAACCGTTATGCAATTGCACTGAACCTGGAGCGTGACTCTGTAGGTGCGGTTGTGATGGGTCCGTATGCTGACTTGGCCGAAGGCATGAAAGTCAAATGTACTGGCCGAATTTTGGAAGTACCTGTTGGTCGTGGTCTGCTGGGTCGTGTTGTTAACACACTGGGTGAACCAATCGATGGTAAAGGCGCTCTTGAACATGATGGTTTCTCACCTGTTGAAGTGATTGCGCCGGGTGTTATCGATCGTCAATCCGTTGACCAGCCTGTTCAGACAGGTTACAAATCCGTTGATGCCATGATCCCGATCGGCCGTGGCCAGCGTGAGCTGGTAATCGGTGACCGTCAGACCGGTAAAACCGCGCTGGCTATCGATGCGATCATCAACCAGCGTAATTCTGGTATCAAATGTATCTATGTTGCGATTGGTCAGAAAGCCTCTACCATCTCTAACGTAGTTCGTAAACTGGAAGAGCACAATGCACTGGAAAACACCATCGTTGTTGTTGCGTCCGCATCAGAATCCGCGGCCCTGCAATATTTGGCACCATACTCTGGCTGTGCGATGGGTGAATATTTCCGCGATCGCGGTGAAGATGCACTGATTGTTTACGATGACCTGTCTAAGCAGGCTGTTGCGTACCGTCAGATTTCTTTGTTGCTGCGTCGTCCACCTGGACGTGAAGCATTCCCTGGTGATGTTTTCTATCTGCACTCCCGTCTGCTGGAGCGTGCAGCGCGAGTTAACTCTGAATACGTTGAAAAATTCACCAATGGTGAAGTGAAAGGCCAGACGGGTTCACTGACTGCACTGCCAATCATTGAAACTCAGGCGGGTGACGTTTCTGCGTTCGTACCAACAAACGTTATCTCCATCACTGATGGTCAGATCTTCCTGGAATCTTCTCTGTTCAACGCAGGTATCCGTCCAGCGGTTAACCCAGGGATTTCTGTATCCCGTGTAGGTGGTGCTGCTCAGACTAAGATCATCAAGAAACTGTCTGGTGGTATCCGTACCGCTCTGGCTCAGTATCGTGAACTGGCTGCATTCTCCCAGTTTGCTTCTGATCTGGATGATGCAACTCGTAAGCAATTGGATCATGGTCAGAAAGTAACTGAGTTGTTGAAACAGAAACAGTATCAGCCGATGTCTATTGCACAGCAGGCTCTGTCTTTGTTCGCTGCTGAGCGTGGTTATCTGGAAGATATCGAAATCGCGAAAGTGGTCAGTTTCGAAGCTGCTCTGTTGTCATATGCTAGCCGTGAACATTCTGATCTTCTGAAAGAGATTGACCAGTCTGGTGATTACAACACAGAGATCGAAGCGAAGCTGAAAGCTCTGTTGGAATCCTTCAAGGCGACTCAGTCCTGGTAACACTATTCGGCCCAGTTTGATTTTATTTAATTAAAATAACTCGGGCCGTCTGGTTGAATTCGGAGAAGCAGAAATGGCCGGCGCAAAAGAGATACGTACCAAAATCGCCAGTGTGCAAAACACGCAAAAAATCACTAAAGCGATGGAAATGGTCGCCGCCTCCAAAATGCGTAAAACGCAGGATCGCATGGCGGCTAGCCGTCCTTACGCAGAGACCATTCGCAGTGTGATTGGGCACCTTGCATTGGGTAATCTGGAATACAAACATCCATACCTTGAAGAGCGCGAAGTGAAGCGTGTTGGGTACGTGGTTGTTTCGACTGACCGTGGTTTATGTGGCGGTTTGAACATTAATTTGTTCAAAAAATTGCTGATAGAAATGAAAGACTGGTCTGATAAAAACGTCCAGGTTGATTTGGCGCTTGTTGGATCAAAAGCGGTTTCTTTCTTTTCTTCTGTTGGCGGTAACATTGTTACCCAAGTAACAGGGATGGGAGATAACCCATCATTGTCCGAACTGATCGGGCCAGTCCACGTCATGATGCAAGCATATGATGAAGGACGTCTGGATAAACTGTATATAGTGACAAACAAGTTCATTAATACTATGTCTCAGGTTCCGACGATTACTCAGTTATTGCCTCTGCCAGCCGGAGACGATGAAACACTGAAGAAGAAGTCCTGGGATTATCTGTATGAACCTGATCCTAAAGCGCTGTTGGATACCCTGCTGCGCCGCTATATAGAATCACAAGTTTATCAGGGCGTCGTTGAAAACCTGGCTAGTGAACAGGCCGCACGAATGGTAGCGATGAAAGCCGCGACCGATAACGGTGGCAACCTGATCAAAGAGTTGCAGTTGGTTTACAACAAGGCTCGTCAGGCCAGCATCACTCAGGAACTCACCGAAATCGTTTCGGGTGCTTCTGCGGTTTAACAGCTAGGTTTACGAATTACGTAGAGGATTCAAGATGGCTACTGGAAAGATTATCCAGGTAATCGGCGCCGTAGTGGACGTCGAATTCCCTCAGGACAGCGTACCAAAAGTATACGATGCCCTTGAGGTTAAAAACGGTGAAGAAAAACTGGTGCTGGAAGTTCAGCAGCAGTTAGGTGGTGGTATTGTGCGTTGTATTGCAATGGGTACCTCCGATGGCCTGCGCCGTAATTTGGACGTGACTGATTTAGGGCACCCAATCGAAGTTCCAGTGGGTAAAGCAACACTGGGGCGTATCATGAACGTATTGGGCGATCCAATTGACATGAAAGGTGAGATTGGCGAAGAAGAGCGCTGGTCAATTCACCGTACGGCACCAACCTATGAAGAGTTATCCAACTCTCAGGAATTACTGGAAACTGGTATCAAAGTAATGGACTTGATCTGCCCATTTGCTAAGGGTGGTAAAGTTGGTTTGTTCGGTGGTGCGGGTGTAGGTAAAACCGTTAACATGATGGAGCTTATCCGTAACATCGCGATCGAGCACTCAGGTTACTCTGTATTTGCTGGTGTTGGTGAGCGTACCCGTGAAGGTAACGACTTCTATCATGAAATGACTGACTCAAACGTACTGGACAAAGTATCTCTGGTATACGGTCAGATGAATGAGCCACCAGGAAACCGTCTGCGTGTTGCATTGACCGGTTTGACCATGGCGGAAAAATTCCGTGATGAAGGCCGTGACGTTCTGCTGTTCGTTGACAACATTTACCGTTATACCCTGGCAGGGACAGAAGTATCTGCACTGTTGGGTCGTATGCCATCTGCGGTAGGTTACCAGCCAACACTGGCAGAAGAGATGGGTATTCTGCAAGAGCGCATCACCTCTACCAAAACTGGCTCTATCACCTCCGTACAGGCAGTTTACGTTCCTGCGGATGACTTGACTGACCCATCACCAGCGACAACCTTTGCTCACTTAGATGCAACCGTCGTATTGAGCCGTCAGATAGCATCTCTGGGTATTTACCCTGCGGTTGATCCACTGGATTCAACCAGCCGTCAGCTTGATCCACTGGTTGTTGGCCAGGAGCACTATGATGTGGCTCGTGGTGTTCAGTCTATCCTACAGCGTTATCAGGAACTGAAAGACATCATCGCTATTCTCGGTATGGACGAGCTGTCTGAAGACGACAAACTGGTTGTGGCACGTGCCCGTAAGATCCAGCGCTTCTTGTCTCAGCCATTCTTCGTTGCAGAAGTCTTCACCGGTTCACCAGGTAAATTCGTTTCTCTGAAGGACACTATCCGTGGCTTCAAAGGTATCCTGAATGGTGATTATGACCATCTGCCAGAGCAGGCGTTCTACATGGTTGGTAGCATCGAAGAAGCTGTGGAAAAAGCGAAGGCGCTTTAATACGGCTGACGGGAGGTTGATATGGCTGCAATGACGTTCTCCCTGAACGTAGTCAGTGCTGAAAAACTTATGTTTGAAGGGCTGGTACAGAAAATTCAGGTGACAGGCAGTGAAGGTGAGCTGGGGATTTATCCTCAACACACACCACTGCTTACTGCCATAAAACCGGGCATGATACGTATTGTTAAGCAGTTTGGTGAAGAAGAGTTTATCTACCTGTCTGGTGGAATTCTTGAAGTTCAGCCAAACGGCGTTATCGTACTGGCCGATACAGCGATCCGTGGTAAGGATTTGGACGAAGCTAAGGTGCTTGAATCTAAGCGCAAGGCGGAAGAACATATCCGTAGATCTCACGGCGATGTTGATTATGCTCAGGCATCTGCTGAATTGTCAAAAGCGATCGCGAAACTTCGCGTTATCGAGCTGACAAAGAAATTGATGTAATCAGTACCCGATAGATTTCTAATTGCATTCAACTGAATAGCAACTTGAAAGAAGGGTAGGCAGTGAAATAAAAAGCCAGTTGGTGAAAGCTAACTGGCTTTTTTGCATTGCGAAATATGTGGCAATTTATTTCGCAAACAGGTTTACTTTCATACTTAAAATTGGAATTGTCAGGTTTCTTATGTCTATTATTTCAAACGGTGCCAACACTAAAAGTGTCGTGATCCTTGCCGCAGGCAAGGGAACTCGCATGTATTCTGATCTTCCCAAAGTTTTGCATTTGTTGGCTGGCAAGCCAATGGTGCAGCATGTCATTGACACCGCAATGGAATTGGGTACTCAAAATGTTCATTTGGTTTACGGGCATGGCGGTGATCTGATGAAACACACACTCTCCAACCAAAATTTGAACTGGGTATTGCAAGCTGAACAGCTTGGTACTGGCCATGCCATGCAGCAGGCAGCTCCTCATTTTGCAGATGATGAAGATATTCTGATCCTTTACGGTGATGTCCCTTTGATTGCCAAAGATACTTTAGAACGCTTAATAGAGGCAAAACCAGAAGGTGGAATCGGTTTATTGACCGCTATTTTAGACAATCCAACGGGATATGGTCGTATCATCCGTGTCAATGGTGAAGTTACAGGTATTATCGAACAGAAAGATGCGACGGAAAAACAGCGTAAAATCAACGAAATCAACACGGGTATTTTGGTTGCAAATGGCGGTGATTTGAAACGTTGGTTATCCAAATTGGAAAACAACAACGCACAGGGTGAATATTACCTTACCGATGTTATTGCGCTAGCACATAAAGAAGGTCGTCAAATTAAGGCGGTACACCCAAGTCGTTTAAGTGAAATGGAAGGGGTTAACAATCGTCTTCAACTTTCTACTCTGGAGCGTATTTACCAGTCTGAGCAAGCTGAAAAATTATTGCTGGCAGGGATTATGTTATTAGATCCTGCTCGTTTTGATCTGCGTGGAACATTAGAACATGGTCGTGATGTAGTGATTGATACCAATGTGATTATCAAAGGCAATGTCACACTGGGAGATCATGTTCATATTGGTTCTGGCTGTATCCTGAAAAACTGCGTTATTGGTGATGGTGCGGTAATCAGCCCTTACACTATCATCGAAGGTTCTGAACTTTCAACAGAGTGCACAGTCGGGCCTTTTGCACGTTTACGTCCGGGCACTAAACTGGCGGAAAAAGCTCACGTTGGTAACTTCGTAGAAATCAAAAAAGCGTCTCTGGGTAAAGGTTCCAAAGCGGGTCATCTGACTTATCTTGGTGATTCTGAGATTGGCAATAATGTGAATATTGGTGCAGGAACCATTACCTGCAACTATGATGGTGCTAATAAATTTAAAACCATCATTGGTGATGATGTTTTTGTTGGTTCAGATACCCAGTTTGTTGCGCCTGTTACAATAGAAAAAGGTGCAACTATCGGTGCGGGAACTACCGTAACAAAAAACGTTGCTGAAAATGAGCTGGTCATCAGCCGCGTGAAACAAACTCATATTAAAAACTGGCAACGACCAGTTAAGAAAAATAAATAAGATATACCAATAATCCCCATCTCTACAAAGCTCGGGGACCGGCAAACAGCCGGAAAACAATCAGGTTGTGCGACATAAAAAGGGTGTTTAATAGCCCTGTTTTTAGGAATGAAACCCATGTGTGGAATTGTTGGTGCTTGTGCACAACGAGATATTGCAGAAATACTGATCGAAGGCCTTCGTCGTCTGGAGTACCGTGGTTATGATTCTGCGGGAATGGCTGTCGTTGACAGCGAAAACCATATGACCCGCCTGCGTGAAGTAGGTAAAGTGCAGATGCTGGCTGATGAGGCAGACAAACAGCCTGTTATTGGTGGTACGGGGATTGCCCATACCCGCTGGGCAACTCACGGTGAACCAAGTGAACGTAACGCCCATCCTCATGTTTCTGAACATATTGCGGTTGTGCATAACGGCATTATTGAAAACCACGAAGAACTGCGCGAAGAGTTAAAAGCGCGTGGTTACATCTTCTCTTCTGATACAGATACAGAAACCATTGCCCACCTTGTTCATTGGGAACAACAACAAGGCGGAACATTGCTGGAAGTTATTCAGCGAGTTATCCCGCAATTGCGTGGTGCTTACGGCACCGTAATTATGGATAGCCGTAACCCTGATGTGCTGGTGGCAGCTCGTTCTGGTAGCCCATTGGTTATCGGTCTGGGAATGGGTGAAAACTTCCTGGCATCTGACCAACTTGCGTTACTGCCGGTCACCCGTCGTTTTATCTATCTGGAAGAAGGTGATATTGCAGAAATCACCCGCCGCACTGTTCGCATCTTTGATGTGAACGGCGAAGCCGTTGAACGTGAGCAGATTGAATCCAACGTTCAATACGATGCAGGTGACAAAGGTGTTTATCGTCACTACATGCAGAAAGAGATTTACGAACAACCAATGGCTATCAAGAGCACACTGGAAGGCCGTTTAAGCAACGGTCAGGTAAATCTGTCAGAACTGGGCGCTAATGCTGCTGAACTGCTGTCCCAGGTTGAGCATATCCAAATCGTTGCTTGTGGTACTTCTTATAATGCGGGAATGGTTTCACGCTACTGGTTTGAATCATTGGCGGGTATTCCATGTGACGTGGAAATCGCCTCTGAATTCCGTTACCGCAAGCCTGCACGCCGTAAAAACAGCCTGCTGATTACCCTGTCTCAGTCCGGTGAAACGGCAGATACCTTGGCTGCCCTGCGCTTATCCAAAGAACTGGGCTACCTGACCTCGTTGACCATCTGTAACGTTGCGGGTTCCTCTCTGGTACGTGAATCAGAATTTGCCCTGATGACCAAAGCAGGCGCTGAAATCGGCGTAGCCTCGACCAAAGCTTTCACGACCCAGTTAACCGTATTGCTGATGCTGGTGGCTTACATGGGACGCCTGAAAGATTCAGATACGGCATTGGAACACGATATAGTCCATGCCCTGCATGCCCTGCCAAGCCGCATCGAAAGCATGTTGTCTAAAGACAAACTGATTGAAGCGTTGGCGGAAGATTTCTCTGAAAAACATCACGCCCTGTTCCTCGGCCGTGGCGATCAATACCCGATCGCAGTTGAAGGTGCACTGAAACTGAAAGAGATCTCCTACATTCACGCAGAAGCCTATGCAGCAGGCGAACTGAAACATGGCCCGTTGGCACTGATTGATGCGGATATGCCGGTGATCATCATTGCGCCAAACAACGAACTGCTGGAAAAACTGAAATCCAACATTGAAGAAGTCCGTGCCCGTGGCGGTTTGCTGTACGTCTTCGCTGATCAGGATGCCGGTTTTACCAACAGCGAAAACATGAAGATCATCTCCCTGCCGCACGTAGAAGAGTTGATCGCCCCGATCTTCTACACCGTTCCACTGCAATTGCTTTCTTACCACGTTGCATTGATCAAAGGTACAGATGTGGATCAGCCGCGTAACTTGGCGAAGTCTGTGACGGTAGAATAAGGTTAATTTTCAATGTGATTGATTAACTTTTAACCATGTGAAAATTGAGGCCTTCTAAATCCGGTTATGAATAACATAACCGGATTTTTTATGGTGTTAGTATTTTAAACCAGCAAATAGTCGTGATTTAAACATGCAAATAGTCGGATGTGAAACCAACAAATAGTCGCTATAATAACCAGCAAATAGTCGGTTACCATCATCCTTAATATAATAGTTAATGGGCACAATCACATTGGACAATAAACGATATCCTAGGCTTATAGCTCCCAAACTGAAAGAAGCATTAACCGATACACCAGTGGTGTGTTTATTGGGACCTCGTCAGGTAGGAAAAACCACACTGGCAAAAGAATTAGAGCCGGGGAGAGCGTATATTACTTTTGATGATAGTACGCTATTGAATGCTGTGAAAAGCGATCCTTTAGGGTTTGTTCAAGGATTACCTGAACGAGTTACACTTGATGAAGTGCAGAGAGTACCGGAAATTTTGCCCGCATTAAAAGCAGTAGTAGATACTAATAGAACATCAGGGCGTTTCATTCTTACAGGCTCTGCCAACTTGTTATTACTGCCGGGGGTTCAGGAGTCATTGGCTGGACGTGTTGAAGTGACTTATCTACAACCCTTATCTGAACAAGAAAAACAGTATTCATCTGTGACGCTACTTGAAAAATTGCTATCCAATCGTATTTCACCATCCATTAAAGGAGAACAAGCTCAACTAGAGGGAATAGCGGACGCTGTAGTACAAGGTGGTTACCCAGAACCCAACACCCGAACAGAAGAGAGGGCTCGTCAGTGGCATAAACAGTATCTTAATGCCATTATTCAACGAGATGTCAAAGATATTGCAGCAATCCGTGACGAAGAAGAACTGCTTCGCCTTATCAAGATACTTGCACTCCGTACAGGAAACTTACTGAATATTAGTGGATTGTCGAAAGATTTAGGCATCCAGCGTGACACCGTTGATAAATACATCACTATATTGGAGCGTTTATTTTTAGTCCGTCGTTTACCTGCGTGGCATAAAAACCATGCTAAGAGATTATTGAAAACACCGAAGATTCACATAATCGAATCAGGTTTAGCATGTGCTTTGACCAACTTACGTACCGATGATTGGTATGATTTTAGTAGTGATTTCGGAGCAGTATTAGAAAGTTTCGTGGTGCAGCAACTGATTTGCCAATCGGGTTGGAGCGAACGTGAACTATTTTTTTCTCACTACAGAGATAAAGAGCAGGTTGAAGTTGATCTGGTGATTGAAGATGGGAGAAAAGTCTGGGGTGTGGAAGTGAAAAAATCAGCCAGCATTCAACCTAAAGACGGGGCTGGTTTAGCTAAGTTGGCCTTATTATCTGGCAACGATTGGCAAGGAGGAATACTACTTTATACCGGAAATAATTGCTTACCCATAAGCCAAGTACCAAATACGTATGCGGTGCCAATGAATGCGTTGTGGAAGGAGTAAAAGTGAACTTTGTCTATAATATTCATTGATTGGTTAGATCTATTTATACCCTTCTAGATAAGTTGAACTTGTAAAAGTGCTCGATAACATTATGATATTGAAATGATTTGGATGATAAGGAAATAAACCGGAAGTTCATCCAATCACAATCATCTTATAAATAAAAACGCATTTTTAAAATATCGGCTTTGAGGGGAGAACAATCTTTGAAGCAACCTACCTTACCGTCCTCTGTTAACTTTGGTTTTCTTTCCGAACATGATCCATTATTTGTTCAAATTGCTTCTGCTGCTGAGTTAGTTTTTTATAGTGATCCAAATACGACACTGATAAAACTCAGACAATTAGGAGAAGCATTATCTCAACATATGGCATTGATCGCAGGCATTGTATTTGATGAAAAAACATCACAGTCTGACTTATTGTATAGCCTTAATCGTGAATTAAAATTTCAGCCGGAAATACGCAACTTTTTTCATATCCTGCGTGTTGAAGGTAATAAAGCGACACATGGGTTTCATACGCAGCATAAAGAAGCACTTGATGGTTTAAAAATTGCGCGTGCAATAGCTATTTGGTTCCATCAAACTTTTGGTAAAGCAGGCACTGATTTTCAACCTGGTCCATTTATCCCTCCGACTGACCCTAGTCAGCAATTATGTCAATTGCAATCTGAGATTGAGCAGCTCAAAAACGAACTAACCAACGCTAACGTCCAACTTGGTTCCAATCAGCAGTATCAAGATTTGTTGATTAGAGAAAAACAAGAGTATGAAGCTCTGGCGTTAGAAATGGATAAAGAGTCCCGTTTACAAGAAGCGTTGGCTCAACAACATCAGCAAGCTCTTCTGCAATTACAGCAGGAATATGAAATAAAGCTGAAAGACTTACAAACTAAGTTAGTTAACCAGAATGAGCACCAGGCACAAGTACAACGTAAGCAGCTTCTTTATAAAATTAAGAAGGCCAATGATAATGTTTCATTAAATGAAGAGTTGACTCGTATCATCATTGACCAACAATTAAATGAAGCGGGTTGGCTGACTGATACTCAAACCATGACATATGCAAATGGAACTCGTCCTGAAAAAAATGTCAATAAAGCGATTGCAGAATGGCCGACGAAACATAATGGAAAGGGTGGTCGTGCTGATTATGTCTTGTTTTGCGGTTTAACACCGATTGCAGCCGTTGAAGCAAAAAGAGAAAACGTCAATGTTGCCGGGAAAATTACTCAGGCAGAGCGTTATAGCAAAGGTTTTTCTGTCACTTCATCAATGACAGGCGCTTGGGAATTGGAAGGTCGAACAGTTGCCTGGCCTGATGAATCAGATAGTCATTACAAAATTCCTTTTGTTTATTCCTGTAATGGCCGTCCTTGGGTGAAGCAACAGGCAGAGTCTTCGGGTACTTGGTTCCGTGATGTCAGAGATTGCCACAATATCCGGCGCTCATTACCACAATTTCATACACCAGCAGGCTTGCTTGACCTGTTGAAACGCAGTAAAGAACAGGCAGAAGAGAAACTCAAAAAAGAAAGTTTTGATTATCTCAAGTTACGTGATTATCAGCAGAAAGCGGTTAAAGCGGTAGAAAACACGCTGGTTCATAATGTTCGCTCTGCTTTGTTGGAGATGGCAACTGGCACAGGGAAAACGCGAACAATTATTGGATTAATATACCGTTTTCTCAAAACAGAACGGTTTAAGCGTATTTTGTTTCTTGTGGATAGAACAACACTGGGAAAACAAGCAATTGATGCATTTAAAGAAGCGCCATTGGAACAAAACCAGACTTTGTCACAAATCTACAATATTGCTGAGTTAGGAGATATGGCGGCGGAAGCTGAAACTCGTGTTCAAGTTGCAACAGTGCAGTCTATGGTAAGCCGTATTTTTAAATCAGATAATCCTCCTCCTGTAGATGAATTTGACTGTGTGATTATTGATGAAGCTCATCGAGGTTATACCTTAGACCAAGAGATGACGGAAGGTGAAATGGCGACACGGGATGTTGCTCAATATCTTTCCAGCTATCGTCGGGTTTTGGATTATTTCGATGCTGTTAAAGTTGCATTAACGGCGACACCAGCCAAACACACGACCGAAATTTTTGGTAAGGCTGTATTTACATATACTTATCGGGAAGCAGTGGCTGATGATTGGTTAATTGATCATGAACCTCCAGTCCGTTACGCGACTAAGCTTAGTCAGGAAGGCATTCATTTCGATAAAGGTGAAAAAGTTCAGGTTATTAACATCCAAACGGGTGCAGTTGAAATGGATCAGTTGGACGATGAAATGGATTTTGAGGTGGATGCTTTTAACCGACGGGTAATAAATGATGATTTTAACCGAGTCATCTGTGAGGAATTGGTTAAGGAGCTAGACCCTTTTGGTGATGAAAAGACATTAATCTTCTGCGCAAACGATCTTCATGCTGATAAAGTAAAACATCAGTTGGATAAAGCCTTCAGTGAAATGTACCCAGATTATAATCAAGCCGCAGTAGAAAAAATTACAGGCAAGAGTGATAAGGTAGACCAACTTATCTCACGTTATAAAAACGAACGTTACCCCAACATTGCCATTACAGTTGATTTATTAACCACAGGTATTGATGTACCAAAAATCTGTCATTTGGTGTATATGCGGCGGGTTAAGTCACGAATTTTGTTTGAACAGATGCTTGGTCGTGCGACTCGTCGCAGCGATGAAATTGGTAAATCAACTTTCCGTATTTACGATCCAGTTGATATTTATGCGGCATTAGAAAATGTGACTACCATGAAGCCTCTGGTCAAAAATCCCAATATCACGTCAGAACAGTTGGTTGGAGAATTGACCGATAGTGAGCAACTCCAACTTGCATTGAATCACCCGGGCTGTAAGGATGGCGAAACTCATGCTGATGTGCTTGTAAGTCAACTCAGTCAGAAATTGATGAAAGTACTGCGTAAGGCGGGTAGCAAAGCTCAATCGAAGCCCGAATTACGAGAAAAGCTTGATGATCTCGGAGTACTCTGGGGAATTGAAGCAATAACATTACCTCAATATTTACGTAGCATAGGGCCGCAAAAGGTATCTATTTTTCTACAGCAGCACCGTAATCTGCTTCAGCAATTAGATGAATTATCTGACTTATTGGGAAACCAAAATCGGCCAATTATCTCAGAACACAAAGATGCATTGCGCGAACGTAGTCAGGGTTATGGTGATTATCAACGTCCCGATGATTATCTTGATAGTTTTAACCAATTTATTCGAGAGCAAATTAACCAATCAGCCGCTTTGACAGCGGTAGTTAATAAGCCTCGCGATCTCACGCGGGAAGAATTGAAAAAAATCCGTTTAGAGTTGGATCAGGCTGGTTACTCTGAAGCAAAATTGAAAACAGCGGTACGTAACCAAACAAATCAGGATATTGCAGCCAGTATTATCGGGCATATTCGTCAGGCTGCATTAGGTGAACCTCTTATTCCTTTTGAACAACGTGTCACGAGAGCGATGGAGAATATCTATCGCAGCCATGCATGGACACCTGTCCAGCGTACTTGGTTAGATCGACTGGCAAGGCAGCTCATTTACGAAGTCGTTATTGATAAGGACTTTGTTAACAGCTACTTCGCTGACAGTGGTGGGGTAAAACAGTTAGATAAAATTTTATCCGGCAAGCTGGATAGTGTGCTTGATGATCTTAGCTCTGGGATTTGGTCATCTAAAAGTGCCTGAAGGTGGTAATATATACCTTTGATAGACACTTTTTTAATAATCGCCTTGCGGGTAACTGTAAGGTGATTTACGGATGAGATCATGAGCAACAACGATATTGTACAAAAACTCTGGAACCTATGTAATGTGCTGAGGGATGATGGCATTAACTATAGCGATTATGTCACCGAATTGGTTTTACTGCTTTTTATCAAGATGGTGCATGAAAAAACTGAATCCAACACCTTAGATAAACATACATTACCGGAAGGTTGTCGCTGGACTGATCTCAATAGTAAATCTGGTATTACCTTACTGAATGACTACAAACAAATACTGCTCAAACTCTCCACAGGAAAAGATGCTGAAGGTAAGGTTGTACATGCTGACCCATTGATCAGTGCAATTTATGCCGATGCTCAGACTCGCCTGCGTGAACCTCGCCATCTAAAACAATTAATCAGTGATTTTGACCAAATTGATTGGTATAGCGCTCAAAAAGATGGGTTAGGTGATCTGTATGAAGGTTTGCTGGAGAAGAATGCTAATGAAACTAAATCAGGAGCAGGTCAGTACTTTACACCACGTCCACTGATTGACAGCATGGTGCGCTGCCTTAAGCCACAGTCGGGAGAATTGATTCAAGACCCTGCTGCGGGAACCGCCGGATTTTTGGTTTCCGCTGATAAATATATTAAAAGTAATACCGATGATCTTTATAGTTTATCAGCCAAGGATAAAGTATTTCAGAAAACCAAAGCATTTGTTGGTGTTGAGTTAGTCCCTTCTACCCGCCGTTTGGCATTGATGAACTGTTTGCTGCATGAAATGGATGGCGGTGAAGAAGGGGTTGTCCTTCAGGGGAATGCGCTGGGAATGGTTGGAGCAAGTCTGGCAAAAGCCAATGTTATCTTTGCCAATCCTCCGTTTGGTACTTCCAAAGGCGGGGAAGCCAGTATCACCCGTGATGATCTTACCTATAGAACAACGAATAAGCAGTTAGCATTCTTACAGCATATTTATCGTAATTTGCAGCCGGGTGGCCGTGCTGCCGTTGTTGTGCCGGATAACGTTCTGTTTGAAGCAGGTGTGGGTACAGAAGTTCGTCGAGATTTGATGAATAAATGTAACTTACATACCATCCTGCGTTTACCTACGGGGATTTTCTATGCTCAAGGCGTGAAAACCAATGTACTGTTCTTTAACAAAGGTAGCGCAAAAGATAAATTTCAGGACGAAAATTGCACTGAAGATGTCTGGGTTTATGACCTGCGTACTAATATGCCGAGTTTTGGTAAGCGTACTCCTTTTACCGAGCAATATTTAAAACCGTTTGAAACCGTTTATGGTCAATTAGCTGATGGCTCAAGTCCTCGTACTGGAGGAGAATGGAGCTTTAGCGCTGACAAGATTGAAATATCGGATGACTCAGAAAATCAGAACACAGAAGAACGCCTAAAAACCAGTCGCTGGCGTATGTTCAGCCGTAAATGGATTAGAGAAAACAGAGACGATTCGCTGGATATTACTTGGTTACAAGATAATAACAGCATTGATGCGGCTAGCCTGCCGGAACCTTCCGTATTAGCGGGAGAAGCAATGAGTGAGCTGGTTCAGGCATTGGCTGAATTAGATGCGCTGATGCGTGAGTTAGGGGCTGGTGAAGAAGCTGATGCCCAGAAGATATTGCTGAATGAATTGTTAGGGAATGGAAACAATGGATAAAAAGCTATTATCTTGGAGTAGTATTGTTGCTGCTGATGCTTTTTTTCAAATATCCACAACAGGTAAGAAGATAAAAACTAAAGAGTGCCTTCCCCAAGGAAAATATCCTGTTGTTGATCAAAGCCAAGATTATATAACTGGTTATATTGATGATTCATCAAAACTTATAGAAATTAATGAACCCGTTGTGGTCTTTGGTGATCACACAAGAGTTGTTAAATGGGTTGAATTCAATTTTGTAGCTGGTGCTGATGGCGTTAAAGTTTTAAAATCCTTACCTTATCTGGTTCCTAGATTTTCATATTACCAGCTACAAGCATTAGATATACCTAATAAAGGATACTCTAGGCATTTTAAATTTTTAAAAGAGTTAGAGTTTTTTATTCCTCCTTTATTGGAACAAAAAAACATAGCGCAAAAACTCGATACTTTGCTGTCTCAAGTCAACAGCATAAAATCTCACCTTGATAAAATTCCTCAAGTTTTAAAACAATTCCGTCAATCGGTGTTGAGTGCTGCTGTTAGTGGGAAATTGACTAATAATTATGATCAGAATATCTGGTCAAAAAAGAAATTAAATGAATTATGCATTAGTGTATCTGACGGGGATCATCAAGCACCACCAAGATCACAAATTGGTATCCCATTTTTAGTAATCTCTGATATAAGTAACGGTTCTATAAATTTTAAAAATATTAATAGATGGGTTCCTGAAGATTACTATCTTTCATTAAAAGCAATTAGAAAACCTCAACAAAATGATATACTTTATACCGTTACAGGCTCCTTTGGGATTCCTGTTATTGTTGAGAAAAATAAACAATTTTGTTTTCAGCGACATATTGCGATCATAAAACCTAATCATGAGATAATTAATTACCGTTTTTTATATTATTTTCTTGCATCACCTATTGTTTTTTCTCAGGCAGAAAAATTAGCAACCGGAACAGCACAAAAAACAGTGTCTTTATCTAGCTTGAGAACTTTCGAAATTTCAGTACCTTCTCTTGAAGAACAAACCGAAATCGTCCGTCGCGTCGAAAAACTATTCGCGTGGGCAGATTCCATTGAAAAACAGGTCATCCAAGCACAACAGCGCGTTAACAATCTCACCCAATCCATTCTGGCGAAAGCCTTCCGTGGTGCATTAACAGAACAGTGGCGTAAAGATAACCCCGATTTAATTAGTGGCGAAAACAGCGCAGAATCCTTGTTGAAGAAAATAAAAGCAGAACGTGAATTAGCTGTACCAGAAAAACGAGGCCGCAAAAAGAGTTAAATCCCATCTGACCACATTAATGTTTTCATCTTATATGTACGGCTGATAGCCGTACATATTTGCTTGTTATCCCACCCAATGCTAACTTCCATCAGTACAATAAACAAACACTCATAGAAATAAACCGGAGTTACCCAAATGGCAACGATATCGGTAAAAAAACTTCACAAAGAGGTTAAAAATGCCCATATAGAGTTAAAAACCAGCACTGAGCTAAAAGAAACTTTACGTCAGGCAGATCAGGTTGCGGGTGTTGATTTAAGTGCTTTTATCCTGAGTGCGGCATTTGAGCGGGCAGAAGAAGTTTTGGAGAACCAAAAGCGCCGTGAGTTAGTGAGATGATTATAATATTATGTGAATCTAAATTTATAGAGATTTAACCATGAGTGAATATCAATATTATCATTTTAAACGACTTGATGGTGTGTTGTCTGCGAAGCAAAAAGCCGAGCTGAGAACTATCTCAAGCCGCGCCGAAATAAGTTCAAATCATTTTACTGTTCATTATAACTATAGTGATTTGAAGGCTGAACCCGCTGAATTAATGGCTCAGTACTTTGATGTGGGGTTCTATTATGCAGATTGGGGACAGGTTATTTGCTACCTGAAAGTGCCACCAGATACGATCCCTTTGGCATTTATGAGCATTGAGGATGGAGATTCCGTAATCTGCGAGAAAGGGGAAAACTATCTGTTATTCATCTTTTCCGTAGAAGAAAATGATTATTATATGGACGATGACGATGCAAAAGATTATTTAGATCATTTAGTTGAGTTACGTTCTGAGCTGATGGAAGGAGATTATCGCCTGTTATATCTGCCTTGGCTGAAAAGTGCATTTGATGGTAATGAGACATTGGATGAACTGCCTCTGATTAATTTCAATTTTAAACAATTATCTGAGGCTCAATATGCCTTTGCAGAATTATTTGGTATCCCTCCTGAAGCGTATAATGCCCTGGATAAATTGCTTAAATCATCACAGGCACATACCGCAAAGGTTACACATCTGACCGCAGAAGAACAAATTAACAGTCTGTCTGACTCAGATAAGGATCTGCTATTGAAATCTTTGTTTGAGCAAGGGCAACTCACGGCTAATCAGGCTCGCTCATTGATTTATCAGCCATTAACTCACAATGATTATAAATATTGGCTGAGTCCTTCGTCACTTAATGCTTATTGGCAGGCTGCGAATGAAGAAATAGCTCGTGAACGTTTACTGGCTGAAGAACAAAGACGTGAACAAGAGTGGCTTGCAGCAATTAAGCGGCTTGATGCTGTCTTTTCCTCAAGAGAAGTTCACTGGGAAAATGTGAAGAAATACAGTGAGCAAGGCCATGCAAGTGCCTATGATAAAGCGGCCAGAGAAATGAAAGATCTGTATGATGCTTATCGCGTGAATAACGCACTGGCAGAATTTATTCCACGCTATCAGATATTTGCCAGGCATATAGAAAGAAGAAAAACGCTGGTAAAACGATTGGAATGCCTAAATCAGGAAATAGGTAAATATCAAGATAGTATTTGATTTTAACAGAATAGGTACGCCTCATATCTAATACACTCAAGCAGAGCGCCGGATAAACATCAGCACCTTGTCAGTAAATTGAAGGCACTCTTCCTTGGGTCAAAAGGAAAACGGGAAATATACTCTCTATACTTGAAGTTTATAGGCTATAAACCATCAAATAACATCATAAGGATACGAATATGGATCCCATCCTACAAACAGTTCGCTAAACCGCAACAACGTTTTTCATTAGCAGTTGTTGCGGTGATCTCCTCTCGTTAATCATGAATAGGCAGATTGCCGCCGGATCTCACTTTCTGAGCGGATTTTTGTCATGTCTACTAAAACTACGCCCGTTTGGGGCTACTCTTTATCGTCAGCGCTCGTGCTGATGGTTCCTATTGATCTCCTCGCTTCACTGGCAATGGATGTGTATTTGCCGGTCATCCCGGTTATGCCAGCAGCACTTGATACTTCACCTGCTATGATCCAATTGACGCTGAGCGTTTACATACTTTTACTCGGGTTGGGGCAGATGATTTTTGGCCCTCTGTCCGATCGTATCGGTCGCCGACCCGTGGTATTAGGTGGGGTTCTGCTTTTTTCTATAGCGTCCTTTTCCCTTGCCATGACAAGCAGTGGAATTTTGTTTGTCATATTGCGTATTTTGCAGGCATTGGGCGCATCGGCAGCTCTGGTCGCGACTTTTGCTACAGTTCGGGATGTCTATGCTGACAGACCGGAAAGTAGCATTATCTACGGCCTATTCAGTTCCATGCTGGCGTTTGTGCCTGCGCTCGGGCCTATTCTCGGTTCGGCCATTGCGCTTGTTTTTGGTTGGAAAGGGATCTTCGTGACTCTTGGTTTGTTGGGGTTATTGGCATTTAGTCGCGCGTTACCCCAATGGCATGAGACACGACCGCCTAAACGGAATACACACGGATTGGCTGCTGTGTCGATTTTGGCCAACAAGTCTTTTTGGGTTTACACACTTGGATTCAGTACTGCGATGGGGTCATTTTTTGTGTTTTTCTCTACAGCCCCCCTTGTGTTAGTAAGTCGTGCTGGTTTTTCTCAGATGGAGTTCAGTGCGGCGTTTGCTACGGTTGCAATCGTCATGATTGTCGTAGCGCGTTTCGTTAAATTTTTTGTGTTACGTTGGAACATTTCGGGAAGTTTCATCCGAGGCTTATTTACCATGATGGCAGGAGCTATTGTTTTAGCGACTTGCGCTGTTTTCTCGAAACCCTCGTTTATTACTTTCGTGATGCCAATGTGGTTGATTGCGGTTGGTATGGTGTTCGTCGTTTCGGTTACAGCGAATGGAGCGCTTCGGGATTTTAGCGACGCTTCTGGCATTGCTGTCGCGCTGTACTACAGCATTCAAAGTCTGATTGTTGGTGGAGTGGGAACGCTTATGACTTTGGTGTTTGATAGCGACACCGCTTGGCCACTGGTAGCTTATTGTTTCGGAATGTCAGTAATTTGCTTTATTGCATTCACGATATTGAAACAGAAGACAAGATAATGGTGTTGTTCTGAGAGCTTTACTATTTTTTCTCAGTGGTCAAAGAACTTCATTTCTCCTGTGCGGCCGGATGGCTGCACATTAAGCTGTTTCGCATCATCTAAAACTGATTAACCGCCAAATCAATCGCTAACGCTATAAATATTAAACTTGTTATTTTATTTAAAACGACTTGTATTGATGGTTTATTCGACAAAATTCTATTTAAAAAACCAGATAAATAGGATATGAATGTAAAGACTAAAAAAGCAATAACGACAAATATTAAACCTAAATATAATAGCTGGAGTGGAATTGGTGTTGTATTTCCATTTTTAGCCGCAAATTGAGGCAGAAAAGCCAAAAAGAAAATAATTATTTTTGGATTTGATAAGTTCATCATTAATCCTTTTTTTATGATCTTATTTTTATTGTTGTAATTATTAATTTCACTTTCAAGACTAACTTAGTATTTTACTCATTGCAGATTCAGTTAGGTTAAGTGTCTGCAATATTGATACTAAAGGTGGTAGTAATTTGTAATTATTCAAAGAGTTATTTCCATGTGTTAAATGTCTAATGGAACTGTTACTTTACTCATTTATATTTTGCTCCTTTATATAGTGATACTCCCCCAACATAAAAGCAAATGGTTACTCCTGAAAATAAAAAATAACATAACATATTACACAGAATACTATTCTGATTAAAACACCTTTTTTCGGGAGAGATAACATGAATAATCATTATGATGTTTTGATTATGGGCGCTGGCATTGCTGGCATTGGTATGGCCTGTCATTTGGCAAGAGAATGTCCTAATAAAAAATTCGGGATCTTAGAGCGTCGCAATACGATAGGGGGAACGTGGGATTTATTCCGTTATCCGGGAATTCGTTCTGATTCAGATATGATGAGCTATGGTTATAAATTCCGTCCTTGGACAGAGACCAGTATTTTTGCAGATGGTCCTTCAATTAAAAATTATATCCATGAAGTGGCAGAACAGTATGATATTAAAAACAAAATCCAGTTTGGGCTTAAAATCACTCAAACTGACTGGTCAAATCAAACTTCCCTATGGGTTGTTACTGCAATTGATGAAGCCAGTGGGGAAACCCGGCAATTTACCTGTCATTTCCTTATCTCGGCGACAGGTTATTACAACTACGATACACCTTATTCACCCCAGCTTTCTGGTCTTGACGATTTTAAAGGCCCTGTCATTCATCCTCAACATTGGCCTGAGGAATTGGATTACAAAGGAAAGCGAGTCGTTGTGATTGGAAGTGGCGCAACCGCAGTCACCTTGTTGCCTGCAATGGCTGATGAGACTAAACATATCACCATGCTACAGCGTTCACCCAGTTATATTTTTTCAATACCGGGAAGAGATAAGATTGCAGAGTTGCTAAAAGGTATTATTCCACAACGCTGGATTTACTCGTTGAGCAGGAATAGAAATATACTATTTTTCAGTATGTTATATAAAATAAGCCGGCATTTTCCTAACCAGTTGAAATCTTTTTTGCTGGGACGAGCAAGAAGGAAAGTTGGCCCTGATTTTGATATGAAACACCTTACGCCAAAGTACATGCCGTGGGATGAAAGGTTATGTTTTGTTCCGGACAGTAACTTTTTTAAGGTATTGAGCGAAGGTAAAGCGGATATTGTGACTGACCAGATTAAACAGATCACGGAAAACAGTATCTTGTTACAGTCCGGAAAGGAATTACCTGCCGATATCATCGTAACGGCTACAGGATTGCAAATGAATATAATGGGGGGAATTCAACTTTCCATTGATGGTCAAAAACAACAGGCTCAGACCCGTATGTGCTACAAAGCGACACTGATACAGGATATCCCTAATTTCGCTTATCTGTTTGGCTATATCAATAATGCCTGGACGCTGAAAGTTGATTTGTCAGCAGAGTATCTTTGCCGTTTATTAAATGAAATGGATCGCCGCAATGCTACCGTTGTGACAGCACAAGCTCAATCAGGTGAAGTATTGATGGATGAAAATATTTTTGGTGCCCTGCAATCCAGTTATGTGGAACGTAGTGAACAACACATTCCACGTCAGGGACGCAGCCCCAATTGGTATGTATCCCATGATTATAAACAGGATAAAGAGGTACTGGGGCAGCCAGTAGATGATGTCGCATTACGGTGGAGGTAATTTTTAAAGAAACGGAATTTATTGGAAGCGACGAAGTCATGAATAAGCTGAAATATCAGAGGAGTTAGCCCGTCATCATAACGGGCTGTTTATTATTAATGAGTATGTAAAATGCGGATAATGTTACATTCTCAATAACTTAAATCTAACGATGAGGGATGAGCCACTTCTTGGTCAGCCAAGAGAAAACCAGCCCGGCGATGGCACCAAAAATATGTCCTTCGGTTGAGACATCTTCTTGCCATGGTAACAAACCGAAGGCAATTCCTCCGTAGTAGATGAATACCAGAATGGCAAAGAAGAAATCTTTGGCTCTTCTCAGGAAGTAAGCGTTAGCCAGCAGTAACCCCCATAAGCCAAAAATCCAGCCGCTGGCACCAACATGAATGGCAGTACGGCCAAATAGCCAGACCAGAATACCTTCCACAAAGATGATAAACAGGCTGGCTAGTACATAATAACGAATGGAGTGCGTCATCAATAACGCACTTAATACCAATAGTGCGGGAAGGTTACTGAATAAATGTTCCCAGTTACCATGCAGGAAAGGGGATAATGGGATACCGATCAACCCTTGGGCATAGCGGGGAATAATACCGAAATGGCTTAATGCACCACCGGTTAAGGTATCAAGTAATTGTATGGTGATAAGTATTGATGCTAACCCGGTTAGGATATGAAAGCGTTGTTTGAACCATATAGTCATCATTGCCTCACAACTAAAATTGGAAATAATATATCAATGATTTTCCTGATTAAAATAAGATATTATTTTTTATTGTTGTGAAAATATCTCGTTCATAGAACATATCTTTAGAGATAACCGAAACCAAAGCCAGTATCTGGTCAGGGTATTGTGTCATTATTTCCATTTCTTTTGTTACCTTAATGCTTCGAATGACTTCCCAGCGCCTGAACACTTTCAACTAAATCAGCAAGTTGAGCAACAACGCGATCACCCACATCAGCATTATCGCCACCCAGTGCTTTATTTCGCATAAAATCATGTTTAATTTGTTGCCAGCGTTGCGCCTCTTCTGGTGTCATTGTGCCGCGGATTTCTGCCAGCTTGAGTAGGTTTTCTTCTGCACCACTTGTCAGTAATTGAGCCTCACCTAAATAGTGATCATCAATAATGCGACGTATTTCTGCGGCATTCATGACTGAGGAAACTTTTTCACTGAGTTTGTTCATATTGCGGTAGCTGCCCTGCAATTTGAATGGCGGCTCTGTCCGGTATTTATCCGATTGCGCGGCGCTGGCTATGTATTGCTGGTTTACCTTGAACACAGTATCCCGCATCATCAGCAGGCGCTCGAGGATTGAAACGATTTCTGTGATTTCAGCTTCACTGTAGGGATAACTCAGGCCATTGCTGGAGAACGGTTTACCCATTGCTTTATCGATAAACAGGTACAGATCGTTCATATCACGTAATGCCAGTGGAGCCAGTACCGGATTTGAGGTCAGGCTGTTTTCGATATAACTCAGTGTAAAAGCGTCTTCCATACCACCCAACACTTCGCCGAGGTTATAGATATCAGCGCGGTTTGCCAGCATATCCGGGATTTTGAATAGTTCGCCGGATTCGGTATAAGGGTTACCTGACATTACCACGCAGAATTTTTTGCCCCGCATATCATAGGTTTTAGTCTGGTCTTTCCAAACCCCTTCAATACGGCGAGTACCGTCACACAGGGAAATAAACTTCTGCAAGAATTCAGGATTGGTGTGCTGGATATCATCCACATACAGCATTACGTTATTGCCCATTTCCAGTGCCAGATTCAGTTTTTCCAGCTCTTGGCGGGCAGTTGCGTTTGGCGCTTGAGCCGGATCGAGTGACAAAACATCATGCCCCAGCGCAGGGGCGTTGATCTTCATAAAGATCAACCCAAGGCGATTGGCAATATATTCCATCAATGTTGTTTTGCCGTAACCGGGTGGGGAGATCATCAATAACATCCCCATCAGATCTGTACGTTTGCTTTCTCCGATAGCTCCTATCTGCTTCGCAAGGTTATCGCCGATCAGTGGTAGATAAACGTCGTTGATCAATTTGTTGCGAATAAACGAACTGAGAGGCCTTGCCTTGAACTCATGCAGCCGTAACGTTTGGCGTTGTTGACTTAGAACACTTTGGCGCAATTCCTGATAACGATGATAGGCAGGAATAAACACTTTACGCTGTTTGCGCATCCGGCAGAAATAGTCATCAAGGCTTAAGGTCAGTGATTGATTGACGATAGAAGGATGTTCGCCAATCAAATCAGTGACGGTAAAGTGCAGGTCTACTTCACTAAAACGGGCAGTGAAATTGAGTGCTTTTTCCAATAAAACCAGCGCAACGGCTTCTGAAATATAGCCTTTCAACGGGGAAAATGTGGGCAGGGAACAGAGACCATTCAGCCAGTTTTCCACCAGCATCCAGCGCTGGGCGAAACGCTGGCCAAGGTTTTGCTGTGAGTGGTTGAAATCCCCCCACATATGGGCTTTTTCCAGTTCAGATTGCAGTCCTTCCAATAAAGTACGGGCATATTTGCTGAAGCTGAATTCTTCAGCCGTCCGGCTTAATGCCAAACTCAGGTATTCCGCAGCTTGGGTCTGCTGGTAAGGTTCACATTTGATGGGATGGCGTTCAAGGAATAGGCGGATTTCTGCTCCGATTTCAGCCTGTAGATCCAGTAAACCGGCATCATTGCGGAAAAGCTGATAAATATTGATGCAGGTACGGGCGCGCTCCGGCCACAATGCAGGTTGTTCTTCCCGTTGAACGTGTTCCCAGAATAGCACCGCAATTCCTCTGGCATGAGGATTATATCGCAAGAGATCGGCACTTTCTCCTACAGGAATTAATTTGCGCAGGATAACGACGGCATCATGATCGTGAATACCTTTTTCATAACCTTCTTTATAGCGGGGAGAGGCAAATTCACGGACGGATTTTTCCAGTATGTCCGGCTTACTCAGCAGGGATTTCAGCCCTTCGAGTGTCAGGCCATCATGCTCTTTGCTTGCAGCGTAAATCATTGAATAAGCAAGGTACTCTGCGCGATAAACTTCTGGTGACTCTGATTCAAAGGATATCGACCAATAGGGTTTAAGGGATTCAAGTTCCGGGCTATCAATCGACTCTTGATAATCCGTCCCGGTCAGGTGCAGATAGAGGTGATCGCCCCGTGGCAGGATTGTGAGATCCAACTCTTGGGTATTGATGCTGAAACGGTGGCGGGGGCCAAGTTTGATAATGTTGCCGCCATCTTCGTAAATTTCAGTTTTATCCCGTAGGCTGCGAATGGCTTGGTCACGTGCCATTTTGAATTTGGCATCGATATCATCTGCTTTTACGCTGTCTTTCAGCTCTCGCAAGCGCTCAATGATTTCGCGGGTTTTCAGCGATAGGGCATCAGCAGCAAAGAAAGCATTCAGTTCATCAAGGGAAGATAATTTCGCTGTCCGGCGGCTGATGCTGTCCAGCAGGCGTTCTGCTGCAATCTGTAAATTCTGGGTTTTGCGCTGACGTTCATCCAGCAATGACTGTTTGTGAGTTTCAAAGGTTTCTAGCAGCTCTTCACGTTTGCCCAGAATGTCATTCAAGAACTCATCGTGATCACTGAATTGGGTTTCCAACTCTTCCAGTTGTATCAACAGACGGGAAAGTTGTTCGTCACAACGTTCTGGATCGGTAGAGAGCGTCAGGGCATTGGTGATCCCTTGGCTGAATAATTTAAATTGTGCTCCGAACTGAGCCACTGATTCAATGGCTCCCTGTTCCTTGCGACGCTGTTGCAGTCTGGCCCGAGCTTGGTTCAGCAGAGCATAAATTTCAGAAATTGACTCAATGATATGGGTTTGTTGAGTGGTGTCTTCGAATTTCAGAGAAGCCATCAGGTTCGACAGCATATCCAGATCAGTGGACATTTTCTCCATGCCCGCCAGCGGTTCAGTGAGCTGGGCACTGTTGGCAGCGGCCTGAACCTGTTTCTCCAGCACTTGTAATTGCTGGTTAAACGGCTGTAATGCTTTTTCGCTGGCAAGGAATTCGGCTGTTGCCCGTGAAATGTGTTGATGGTTATCAGCCAGTTGCGTTTCCATTTCATCAAGGCGGGACAGGTCGATATAACGGTGATCACGCAGAGTGATCAAGTGACCCCGCTGGATGCTTAAACGGTTTAAGTTATCGATAAATTGCTGAGTCTCTGTCCAGCTTTCCGGCAACATCTCAGACAGTAGCTCTTTCTGATACGATGTTGCTTCATTCATGGCCCGAATAGACTGATGCCGGATGCTCTCTACTTTTTCGTATTCATCCAATACCTTTTCGCCAGTATTGGCGATTTCTTTCAGTAATTCAGAGATATTCAGGCAGTGTTCGTCATGGAGCCAATAGTAGATATCGGTCAGGCGGCGGGCATCTTGGCAGAGTTTTTCATAGAGCAGGGAGGAAATATGCTGTTGCTCAATCTCTTTGGCAATATGGTAGAGATCGGAAATACCACGAACTAACTCAGCATTACCGATGCGTCCCAAAAAGCTGTTTCTTGCTGGTTGGCGGGCGGCATATTCGTCAGAATAGAAGGGGGTCTGCCAAATCTGCATCGGATGGATTCGGGTCGGCTCTTCTGATTGTCCTTCAAACAGCACCATCTGACCATCTTCTAGCATGGCATAGCCATGGCCGAACAGTGGATTTTGCAGTTTACGTTCGATCAGGTTGTAATTAAACAGTGCCAGACGACCAAGTTTTGGCTCATAGAAGATGTACATGACATCTTCGCCATTTGGAGAGCGGCGAACCCGGCGGAAACGCATTCCATCCATCGGTTGATCGAATGTTTTGTATTCCCCGCTTTGCAGATAATAACCGCCGGGGAAAATAATACCGTGATCTTCCGGCAGCTGAATGCAGGCTAAACCGATGGCATCAATGCGCTGTACGCTTTGGGTCAGCGTGTTGTAGACCAGATAACGCCAGGACTCTTCGCGGTAAGGCTGGATTTTCAGGAGTATCAGGCTACCAGCCTGAACGTATTCTATTTGTGCGTCATCCAAGGACTGGGTTTTATCCAGTACAGCTTCCCGGTAGATCCCCAGACCATCTTCAGTGTTGTTTTCGCATTTAATAGTCAGGTCACCGCCGATGGTTTCCACAAATACGGTATCCAATATGTTCATATGTGGATAGCGACCATTTACGGTATTTTCCCGTGTGGTTTTCTGCCACTCGAAATCGTAGGCTGGAGGCAGGGCGATATCACGCTCACCGCGATTATCAATATAAGTTATTTCTGTTTTATCGCTGGAAACTGCCCAGCGAAACACACGAATATCGGTAATTCTCTCACCAATCTGGAAGCTGGCAAGCAGTTTGCCATCGCGCTCAACCAGTTCCAGCAGCTGGGTATTTTTGTAGTAAGTGTAAAGTTCGTGGAAGTCCTGTACGAAGCTGGTGATGTTGAGAAATGTGCCTGTCAGCGGGACAGATTCCACATCATATTCGTCATTTTCTTTCTTGAGCTTATAAAGGGAGAAAACATCTTCAACGCGTGTTTCTTTTTTTAAGCCAAGGAATACGTTGTAGCCAAACAGCAGCCAATTACCGACCCGAACGATATCGCGGGCAACGCAGTTGTTTTCTGTGCGGATGCGAATACGCCCGATAATGTCAGTCTGGTTTTTACCGAACTCTTCCAGACGTCGGGTGTTCAGCAGACTGACTTTTTCATATAGCTGCTGGCCTTGTTCAGACAGGCGATTGCGTAAGATATCGTAGGCTCCGCCTTTTGCGACAGCATTATCCAGTAATTCCTGTTCACGATTATTCACTTGGCTATCTGACATGGCGTACACGTTTCCTTGCTCAAGATTGATTTTAATGGCGTTGATTCTGGTTTTGGGCACTGTACAGATACTCTGGAAGCTCATGCCGTATGATTTAGAATATCTTTGAGTACACCCTGTATGGTTTAGTGCAGGGGAAACCCGCCACAGTTATCTGTGACGGATGAACATTGCTTATTACTCTTCGGTACTATTTTTGTTCTGGTTCTTTTTGTTTGAACCAAACATATTGACCAGAGACTGCACTTCCGGGTTTTGCAGGAGTGAATCGAGATTCAGTTTAGATTCCCCGACTTCTTTTTCGCTGTTCCCTTTTTCTCCTTTTCCAGCCAGCAATTTCTGTACGGCATCTTTTACCAGAGGACTTTTGTCTGCCACGCCATTAATGGCCTTGCCCACGCTGAGTGCTTTGGAGAAGGTATTGAAGAAGCTGCCATCACCACCCACGATATCAATGTTAGTTTTACTGAGTGCCGCAGCCAGAACATCGGCTTGTTCTTTGGCAATATCTTTGTTGGCGGCAATAGACGCCATCGCTTGTTCGAAGTTTTTCTCAAGCTGCATGCGGAACTCTTCGTGGTTACGAGCGGTATCATTGAGATTGCCCATCGCGGTGAATTTGTCGGTCAGACCATCGGCTTCTGCTTTCAGACGCTGACGGATAACTTCTGCTTGTGCTGAACCGAGCTGGCCTTCACCACGGGCTTGCGCTACTAATTTCTCTTCCAGAACTTTCGCTTCGGCAAGACCTTGCTTCTCGGCTGCGTTGGCCTGAGCTTCCAGAACACGTGCTTCTGCCAGACCTTTTTCTTGTGTGCCACGAGCTTCCGCCAGCAATTTCTCTGCAATCACATTCGCCTGTACCAAACCTTCTTTTTCTTCAACTTCGGCTTTAGCCTGACGGATGCGGGCTTCAGCCAGACCCAATGCGGCTTCTTCGGCTTCAATACCTTCGGCCATGCGTTTTTTCGCTTCTGACTGTTTGGCTGCTGCTTCCAGTTCCGCTTGTGCCATGGTACTGATTTCCAATGCCTTGAATTTGGCACTGTTTTCATCCGCTTCGGCTTGTTTTACCTGACGAACCAGTTCTTGTTCTGCTTTAGCCTGAGCCTGAATAATCGTGATCTGTTTCTGGCGGTCAGCATCAGAGATCATGCGGACTTCTTTGATACGTTCTTCTTCCTGCGCTACGGTTTTTTCTACAACAACACGTTCACGAATCACGTTAGAGATGTTTTTGCGTTCTTCTTCCAGTGCTTTTTCTTTATCGATGCGCTGGAGTTCCACTTCACGTTCACGGGAAACAATTTCCAATTCCTGTGCGCGAATCACTTTTTCCATTTCAATAGTGACGGCGCGGGAGCGGTTTTGTTGAGCCACTTCTACTTCACGCAGACGGTTTTCTTCACGAATTTCGATTTCTTGCTGGGTCTGAATACGGGCCTGTTCTGCTTTCAGGCGTTCTTCTTCTTGTACTTTCAGTGTTTCGGCTGATTCACGGGCGCGAATGCTCTCAATTTCACGTTTCTGACGGGCTTCTGCATCCGCTTGCTGACGTTCCAATGCCAGACTAGCTTCACGGGTTTCCACGTTTTTTTTCTGGATAGCCAGTTCTTGATCACGTTCTTTCTGGTTGGTTTCAATATTGTGAATGGCGGTGATTTCGGTGATTTTGCGAATACCTTCCGCATCAAAGATATTGTTAGGGTCGAGTGAGTTTTTTGGCGTTTGTTCCAGATAGTCGATGGCAACATCTTCCAGTGCATAGCCGTTCAGATCTTTACCAATCACATCAACAATGCGGTCACGGAAGTTTTGGCGATCTTCAAACAGTTTCGAGAGTTCGAATTGTTTACCTACCGTTTTCAGGGCTTCTGAGAATTTGGCACTGAACAGGGCATTTACTGCGTTATGGTCAGAAGCACGCTCCACACCGATAGATTTGGCGACTTTCAGTACGTCTTCGGTAGTTTCGTTAACACGCAGGTAGAATGCAACGGTAATGTCAGCACGCAGGTTATCTTTACAGATCAGGCCATCTTTACCACGGCGATCGACTTCCAGCGTCAACAGAGAGATGCGCATAAACTCTTTTTTGTAAATCACCGGATAGACCAATGCACCAGTGAAATGCACTTTCGGCTGGGATGACATATCGTTGACGATCAGTGCCGTTCCTTGCGGGACTTTGATATAAAATGCTTTGAAAAGCCCGAAGAAACCCAGAATGACGATAATTATCGTCGCAATAATCATCAAGAAAGGCATGAAATCTGCCATGGAAATATCTGACATGTATTTCTCCATTTTATTTTGGGGCGAATTTGTTTGGGGTTAACTAATCCTTTAAAACACGTTGTTACAACAACCCGTTACAATTTGAATTCGTTTTCACTGACCACAGTGTAACTATGGGTCGATGCGTCATAGCTGATTATCACGACACGATCGCAGCGAGTGATGCCATCACTTTCTGGTGCCCGTACCTGTAAGATCAGGCTGGCTCCGTTATTTTCCATCAGCGCTTCTCCACGCTGCTCAGTCACAATCGGGGAGCGAACTTCGGCAACTTTGCCAATCAGGTTATCAACACTGTTAGAGCGATTGAGTTTGGACAGGAGAGGTTTCAACGGGCGCAATAACATTGCTGCCAGCAATAAAGCAATGAATGTCACAACAAAGAAAGTGACAGTTCCAAGCAGATAGCGGAGCACATCGGTTTCAATGAAACGGAGCATTAAATGCATGATGAAATAGCTGAATGGCCAGCTAATCAGCGTAAATAACGTAATAATGATGGTGACCGGAATACCGGTTAAACCGAGTTTCGTTAACCAACCAGCCAGAGAGGAAGCATCGAAACTATCTGCATCTATATTTAATATATCAATATCGAATAAGCCAAATGCAGCGCATATCCAATAAAACAAAATAATCAATAACAGCCCGCTGAAAATAACAACCGGAAAAGCTAAGCAGTTTTGAAAAAAAAGATCCATTAGAATGCTGTCTCAATATGATAATAATTATTAAATAATACTTAATTAAATCATTTTTTTAAATAACTTAATCGGGGAAAAAAGGCTTTTTTTGAATCGTATCGCAAGAATGAGATGACCCTGATTTATTGATGTTCTTTATAGATAGTGAGTAATAAATATGCTTGATTTTTTCGTTTATGCCGGAATGAAATGATGAATGCTAAAATTAGCGATAAATATAAATTAAATTTCTCATAATGGAAGATTTGGAAGTGGAAAAATCTAATAAGAAATAATTTGTGAGGGATAGGATGATTTTATCAATTGCCAAGTAATTTATTTATTTTGTTAATTATAATCTTATTAATACTAACGATTGGTATTATTTTTTATTTAGTTTGGATGGCGCGGATCAGTCAATAGCTAAAATACATGTCATGAAAATTATCAAAAGATAGTTGTCAACAACAGAAAGTTGAGATATTGTTATGTTATATTGTTACATTTACGTTGGGGCTTATGAAACTGGGAATACATCCTTTTTATATGGATAAACAAAGAAGTGTGTCATAAGAAAGCAGCACGGCGCGTTCCCAGAAAGGTTTGGCCGCGTTTTTAATAGTCAATAATGAAGGATATCATTAATGCAGGTACTGAGTTCACTGAAAACAGCAAAACAACAAAACAACGTCACCCTGATTGCAAAGTCGTTCGCCGTCGTGGTCGGTTGTATGTCATCTGTAAATCTAATCCGCGTTTTAAGGCGGTTCAGGGTTAAGAAAAAGAAACGCTAATCACAAGCCTACAGTCCTGCTGTAGGTTTTTCCCCTCATCTATATCTATAGCATTGATATTTATCTGATCATCTCATAATCCAATCCTCAATTGATTCATTTTTTTCGCTTGTTTGTTTTTGATATTTAATTCTAATAATAAATGAGTGATTGATCGGCCATTACAGTCGTATATAGGGTATGAAAATAATGGCATACGAGGAAGGGTTATTATGAGAAATATTAAAGTTTTTTATGGGTTTTATACATTCGAAGATTCTTATCGTGGTCATCTGCGTTTATCGGTGTGTGCTCATGGACATTATGATGAAAAAGAATTCATTGGATATTTATTTGTTCCGGGTGAGCATCAAAACATAGAAAAAATGACATCCAATGAATTATATGACAAGTTATTTAAAGAAATAGAAATAAATAGATTTCGATATATTCGGCTGATTATCTGTCATTCGGCAGAGAGCAAGAAAGATAGTTCAGATATTCCCTACAACGTAGAGCAATCTTTCGCATCAGAGTTTTCTAAATTGTGCCCAAATAGTATTGTCATTGGTTATTTGGGAGTTATTAATGTACGTCATAATCATTTTGATGAACATACGTTGAGTTACAGATATCATGAAGATACTCGACGTAATGAGGAAGTGTTTAAACCAGCTGATATTTATCAGATTTCTTTTGGTGAATTTTCTATAAAGCGGAAAGCCCAGACTGCCTTTATGGCAGCCAAAGTAGCCTATTCAAAAGTCGGAACAACGGAACCTATTATGCCTCTACCTTTTTTGAGAGCCAAAAATCCGGGGAGAGCGATAGATAATTCTAATTTTGATATGGTAGGACATACATCAATATGGTTTAAAAATGGCAAACGCATCCATGCAGAAATGCTGGTGCTATAGTCCGTAAATATACTTGCACCTTTTGCTATATTTTGTCAGTTTTAATGCTGTCAGTGGTGTCTGACGAATATCTTTCAAGGCAGGGTAAACATGATGAAAAACGTAGGATTTGTCGGCTGGCGTGGTATGGTCGGCTCAGTATTGATGCAGCGGATGATGGAAGAACGGGATTTTGACGAAATAAATCCGGTTTTCTTTACAACGTCCCAACACGGGTTATCTGCACCTCAGTTTGCAATAAATAGCGCCGGAAAATCAGGCGTCTTACAGAATGCTTTTGATATCGACGCATTGAGCGCACTGGATATTATCCTTAGCTGTCAGGGTGGGGATTATACCAATGAAGTTTATCCTAAACTGAGAGCTGCGGGTTGGCAGGGGTATTGGATTGATGCTGCTTCTTCCCTGCGTATGAATGATGATGCTGTCATTATTCTCGATCCGGTTAACCATCAGCACATTCAAAACAGCCTGAATAAAGGCATTAAAACGTTTGTTGGTGGTAACTGTACGGTGAGTTTAATGCTTATGTCATTGGGCGGATTGTTTACCAATGATTTGGTTGAATGGGCATCGGTATCAAGTTATCAGGCAGCTTCTGGTGGCGGTGCCCGTCATATGCGGGAACTGTTGGTACAAATGGGAATGCTGCATAATCAGGTAGCAGAGAAGTTACAAGATCCTGCTTCTGCGATTCTGGATATTGAAAAACGTGTAACGGATTTAACCCGCAGTGGGGCATTGCCGACGGAGCAGTTTGGCGCTCCTCTGGCAGGTAGCCTGATTCCATGGATTGATAAACAACTGGAAAATGGGCAGAGCCGTGAAGAGTGGAAAGGTCAGGCGGAGACTAACAAGATCCTGAACACGGGCAATAATGTCATTCCGGTTGATGGCTTGTGTGTTCGTATCGGAGCATTGCGCTGCCATAGTCAGGCATTTACTCTGAAATTGAAAAAAAATATCCCGATCCATGAAATTGAAACACTGCTGGCTTCCCATAATGATTGGGTGCGTGTCATTCCGAATGATCGTGAATTGACGATGCGGGAATTAACGCCGGCTGCGGTGACTGGCACATTGAATACGCCGGTTGGTCGTTTGCGTAAACTGAATATGGGACCGGAATACCTATCAGCTTTCACCGTTGGTGATCAGCTTCTATGGGGAGCAGCAGAGCCTCTGCGCCGTATGTTGCGTATTTTGTTGTAGAAAGTTAGTTTTAAACGTTACTTCGTTATAAATATTGGCCGCCAATGGAATAAATATGATTAGATTGGCGGCGGTGAAGTAAATCAATTCACAGTATTATGACCACATCCCAGATAAATCTGAGATGTGGATAATAAGTAGAAATATCAGATATCAATATTCGCCGCTTTCAGAGCATTCTCTTCAATAAATGCACGGCGGGGTTCAACAGCATCCCCCATCAGGGTTGTGAACAGCAGGTCAGTGGCAATTGCATCTTTTACTGTTACACGCATCATGCGGCGGGTTTCTGGGTTCATGGTGGTTTCCCACAACTGATCAGGGTTCATTTCTCCCAGACCTTTATAGCGTTGGATGGAAAGACCACGACGTGACTCTTTGGTTAACCATTCCAGTGCCTGCTCAAAACTACTGATTGCCTGACGACGTTCACCGCGTTCGATGTATGCGCCTTCTTCAATCAAGTTTCCGATCAAATCACCCAGTTTAGTAATGCGGCGGTATTCACCACCGTGGACGAAATCGAAATCCAGACTGTAGTTGGTATCAACACCATGGGTACGAATACACAGAATCGGTTCAAAAACCTGACGCTCACGATTTTCATGGATTTGGTAGCTGTAAGTGCTGCCATGTTGTTCGTTGTCATTCAAACGAATAGTGAGAGCGCTTACCCATTCTTCTACTTTTGCCTGATCGTTCAGGGTATCTTCGGTCAGTTTCGGATGGTAAATCAGGTTGTTCAGCAGAGCCAATGGATACAGGCGTTCCATACGACGGATGAGTTTCTGGGTAGTATTGAACTCAGTCACCAGATTTTCCAGTGCTTCACCTTTCAGACCCGGCGCATGTGGATTGGTATACAGTGCTGCACCATCCAATGCGATGGACATCTGGTACGCTTCCATCGCATCATCATCTTTGATGTATTGCTCTTGTTTACCTTTTTTCACTTTGTATAGCGGTGGCTGGGCGATATAAACATAGCCACGCTCAATGATTTCCGGCATCTGGCGATAGAAAAATGTCAGCAAAAGAGTGCGTATGTGAGAACCATCAACATCGGCGTCGGTCATGATGATGATGCTGTGGTAACGCAGCTTATCAGGGTTGTACTCATCACGACCAATTCCACAGCCCAAAGCGGTGATCAAGGTTGCGACTTCTTGTGATGAGAGCATTTTGTCAAAGCGTGCTTTCTCAACGTTCAGGATCTTACCTTTCAGTGGCAGAATTGCCTGACTTTTACGGTTACGCCCTTGTTTTGCTGAACCGCCCGCAGAATCACCCTCCACCAAGTAGAGTTCGGACAGAGCAGGATCACGCTCTTGGCAGTCAGCCAGTTTACCCGGCAAACCAGCCAGATCCAGTGCGCCTTTGCGACGGGTCATTTCACGGGCTTTACGCGCCGCTTCACGGGCACGTGCCGCATCAATGATCTTGCCGACAACCGTTTTAGCATCGTTCGGGTTTTCCAGCAGGTACTCTACCAGTTTCTCATTCATCAGTGTTTCGACGGCGGTTTTCACTTCGGAAGAAACCAGTTTGTCTTTGGTCTGGGAAGAGAATTTAGGATCAGGCACTTTAACAGAGATAACTGCAATCAGGCCTTCACGTGCATCATCACCGGTAGCGCTGACTTTGGATTTTTTGTTGTAACCCTCTTTATCCATGTAGCTATTGAGGGTACG
Organism: Xenorhabdus sp. Sc-CR9; assembly: GCF_963897815.1. Classification (NCBI taxonomy): domain Bacteria; kingdom Pseudomonadati; phylum Pseudomonadota; class Gammaproteobacteria; order Enterobacterales; family Morganellaceae; genus Xenorhabdus; species Xenorhabdus sp. Sc-CR9. The sequence continues at coordinate 47,732 of NZ_CAWQTY010000022.1, read as the reverse complement.
GGTCATCGCAGTACGGAAACCAACTAAGTGGGTTCCTCCATCGCGCTGAGGAATGTTGTTAGTAAAGCAGTAAATATTTTCCTGGAAGCCATCATTCCATTGCATGGAAATTTCAACACCAATACCATCTTTTTCTGTTGAAAAATAGAAGACATTTGGATGAATTGGGTTTTTATTGCGGCTCAGGAACTCAACAAACGCCTTGATACCACCTTTATAGTGGAAAAGATCTTCTGCATTAGTGCGTTTATCGACTAAACGAATAGAAACACCGGAATTCAGGAATGATAATTCACGCAGGCGCTTAGCCAGGATATCGTATTCAAACTCAATGTTAATTTTGAACGTATCCATACTTGGCCAGAAACGGACAGTAGTTCCCGTCAGTTCGGTATCGCCGACAACGTTCAGCGGAGACTGTGGAACCCCATGATGATAAGTCTGTTCGTGGACTTTCCCGTCACGACGGATAGTCAGTTCCAGTTTTTCCGATAAGGCGTTAACAACAGAAACTCCCACTCCATGCAGACCGCCGGAAACTTTATAGGAGTTGTCATCGAATTTACCCCCCGCATGCAGCACAGTCATGATAACTTCCGCTGCTGAAACACCTTCTTCTTCGTGTATGCCGGTAGGAATACCGCGACCATCATCCTGTACAGACACTGAATTATCTGCATGGATGGTGACAACTATCTTGTCACAATGACCTGCGAGGGCTTCGTCGATAGCGTTGTCAACAACCTCGAAGACCATGTGGTGCAGACCAGTACCATCATCGGTATCACCGATATACATGCCTGGACGTTTACGGACAGCATCCAGCCCTTTTAATACCTTGATACTTGAGGAGTCATATGTATTCGACATCAACGTTTCTCGCTCATCTTAATCCTGTGGTTGAACCTCTATTTTGCCATGTTCTACGCGAAACATCCTGCTATTTACATCAATCATGTCTGTAACTTGCTTAGGAGTGATTGCACTGACAAACACTTGGGCTTGCGTAGATTTTAGACGCTCGGCTAATAGCTGACGACGGCCGGCATCCAGTTCCGAGGCAAAATCATCAAGCAGATACAGGCATTTTTGCCCGCTCTGTCGGGTGAAATATTCACCCTGCGCTAACCTCAACGCGCACATCAGTAATTTTAACTGACCCCGGGAAAGCATATCCTCTACCGATGTGCCGTCCGCCCTGATCCGCAGATCGGCTTTATGGGGGCCGGAAGCGGTGTAGGTTAGCGCTCTGTCGCGCTCAAATTGCCGCGCGAGCAATTCTGCATATTCACTCTCTTTGTCCCAGCCTTGTTGAAAGCTGATACTCAGAGCGAATTCAGGTAAAAATTGTTTGCAGGTTTTTTCGATATCCTCAGAAATTCCCGCAATGTATTCAGCCCGCCATTGACTTACTTCTGTCGCCAGCGGAGCAAGTTCGCGATCCCAGTGTTGGATCTGACTGTAGCGAGTGACTTGTCGCAACGCCGCATTTCGTTGTTTGAGCAGTCTTTTCAGGTTACCCCAAGCTGTAAAAAAACGCGGTTCATTGTGAAAGCAACCCCAATCAATAAAGGCACGACGATATTTCGGGCCGCCATTTAACAAGGTAAAACCTTCTGGCGTGATAAGCTGCATCGGTAACATTTTCGCTAATTCCGCGATTTTATGCCCATCACAGCCATCAATCCTGACTTTGCTATCACCTTGACGGTTTTTGCTTAAGCCTATCGACAAGGAACGTTCATGATATTGTTGATCAAGTCGCCCATGAAGAATGAATTCCTCGCAATCATGGCGGATTACTCTTCCTGCTTGAATGCTGCGAAAAGCCCGACCATGGCCCAATGTATAAATAGCTTCCAGTATACTTGTTTTGCCGCTACCGTTTGGCCCAACCAGAAAATTAAAACCTGTTGCCAGTGGTAAGTCAGCATTAGCGATATTACGAAAATCGCGGATCAGCAAACGCGAGAGAATCATATGTATGGGTTAGTCGTGTTACAGACGCATTGGCATCACGACATAAGTCGCAGCCTGGCTGGCTGAATTCTCAATTTTCACACTGGATGTTGCATCCGTAAGCAGGAGACTCACCTGCTCGCATTTCAATGCGTTCAGAACATCCAGTACGTAGCTGACATTAAAGCCAATTTCCATTTCAGTGCCTTGGTAACTGACATCAACTATTTCTTCCGCTTCTTCCTGCTCTGGGTTGTTGGCTGTAATTCTGAGCTGGTTTTCGCTTAAATAGATGCGAACTCCACGGAATTTTTCGTTGGATAAAATCGCTGCCCGTGAAAATGCTTGTTTAAGCGTGTCACAATTTGCTTCCAGCGTTTTATCGGGATTTTTCGGCAGTACTCGACGGTAATCAGGAAAGCGGCCGTCAACCAGCTTTGAAGTGAAGATAAAATCACCGACATGGGCACGAATGTTATTGCTGCCAATCTGCAATTGCAGTGGATTATCACCGCCATCCAGCAGACGCATCAATTCAATGACCCCTTTACGGGGAACGATCACCGAATGGGATGGCAGATTTTGTCCGATATTCATGGAGCAGACTGCCAGTCGGTGACCATCTGTTGCAACGGTACGCAGTTCTTCCCCTTCAGTTTCAAACAACATACCGTTCAAATAATAGCGGACATCCTGATGCGCCATGGAAAATTGGGTGGATTCAATCAGACGTTTCAGTGTGGCCTGTGGCAGAGAAAATTCGACCTCGCTCTGCCAGTCGTCAAGATTGGGAAAATCTGAAGCGGGCAGGGTTGAGAGCGAAAAGCGGCTACGCCCGGAACGGACGAGAATACGATCGCCATCCAGTTCCACGCTGATTTCTGCGCCGTCAGGCAGCCCGCGCCAGATATCAAAGAATTTACGCGCGGGAACAGTGGTTGCACCCTGTTCATGTGGCTGGGTAAGTGTAACCCGAGCCATCATTTCCATTTCTAGGTCGGTACCTGTTAGCAGCAGGGAGCCTTCTGTTACCTGCAATAATAAGTTGCCTAAAATGGGCAGCGTGGGGCGGCCTCCCAAGGGGCTGCTAACCTGTTGCAAAGGTTTTAATAATTGCTCACGTTCAATGATAAATTTCATAGCGCTAGGAAGATAGTGTTCTGATTAAGTTAGAAAAATCTTCTTTGATGTCGTGACTTTCTTCTCGCAGTTGTTCGATTTTACGACAAGCGTGAAGCACAGTTGTATGGTCACGTCCACCAAAGGCATCCCCAATTTCAGGCAAGCTGTGATTTGTCAGCTCTTTTGCCAGCGCCATTGCCATTTGTCTCGGACGGGCAACGGAGCGAGAACGGCGCTTGGAAAGCAGGTCTGCAACCTTGATTTTGTAATATTCAGCGACAGTTTTCTGGATATTATCAATAGTTACCAGCTTTTCCTGTAGAGCTAATAAGTCACGTAATGCTTCGCGTACAAAATCAATGGTAATCGCCCGCCCAGTAAAATTGGCATTGGCGATAACCCGATTCAAAGCGCCTTCGAGTTCACGAACGTTGGATCGCAGGCGTTTGGCAATAAAGAAAGCCACTTCTCCCGGTAACTGAATTTGGTTCTCGTCAGCTTTTTTCATCAGAATAGCCACGCGAGTTTCCAGCTCCGGTGGTTCGATAGCAACGGTCAATCCCCAACCAAAACGGGATTTTAACCGATCTTCGACGCCATTGATCTCTTTCGGATAGCGGTCTGATGTCAGAATAATCTGTTGATTACCTTCCAGCAGGGCATTGAACGTGTGAAAGAATTCTTCCTGAGATCGTTCTTTATTTGCAAAAAACTGAATATCATCGATAAGCAGGGCATCTACGGAACGATAATAACGTTTAAACTCTTCTATCGCATTGTTCTGCAATGCTTTTACCATGTCCTGAACGAAACGTTCAGAATGCATGTAAACCACTTTTGCATTGGCTTTGCGTGCCATGATGCTATTGCCGACAGCATGCAAAAGGTGGGTTTTACCCAATCCTGTTCCGCCATAAAGGAACAGGGGATTGTATGCGCCCCCCGGATTATCGGCTACTTGTCTGGCGGCGGCTCTGGCAAGTTGGTTGGATTTACCTTCGACAAAGTTATCGAATGTATGTTTGGGATTAACATTGGAACGATAGGATAACTCTGGCTGGGCTTTTGCATTGTCCCAGCTTGGGCGTACAGAAGAATTGGACGGCACCGAAGCCACTGGCATATCGGCAATGATTTTCTGAGATGGAGACTGGTTTGGTGAAATAGGCTTATTTCCTACTTCAAAACGAAGCAACGGTACTTCAGGACCACAGAAATCATTTAATAACAAATTGATATTATTAATATACTTCTCTCTTACCCAATCCAGCACAAAGCGGTTAGGGGCATAGAGAGCCAAAGTGTTATTACTCAGTTCTGCCTGAAGGGGTCGTATCCACATACTGAATTCTGTGGCAGGTAACTCATCCTGCAATCGGGCAAGACATTGCTGCCAAAGCGAAAGTGACACGGCGAACTCCCCTAAAACGAGACCAATAAAAGAAACCGGAATAATAGATACGTTATACTGGGCACAAGGCATCACTCCCCAATGCTGAGGAAGATAGCATGTACCTTGTGGCGATTTTTAATATCATCGCTCCCCAACGATCCGCATATAGAAAGACCGGGATCGTGATCAACGATCATAACGCAAAAGACGACATAGATCCTCATTCTTTTACACAGCTTTGACGCTTTTTATCCACAGGGAGATAACCACACTTTGGTACTTGCAGGATATAAAGGCCCGTAAGAGATAATGTAGTGTAATCATGATATATAGCAAACTCCATTTAGCTACTGTTTAAAATTTAACAAAAAAACAATACCCTGATCGCATATTCATGTGCGACGATCTGTGTATGATCCTTGCGCTTTATTGTGCAGTCCGTATAATCTTGCACCCTGCGTGTTATACCAACGATTTTTCCGGTTATGTCTGGTGAGGATTTGGGATAAGCGCTTCGGGTAGCAAAAAGTCTGGTCATGTCTGATTGTGAAGTTAATAATCTGGCAGGAAAGCGATAAGGCTCGCGTCATCTTGGATTGACTAAGGGTAGTACATTTTATTACAATCCTGCCTCTTTCTATATATTGATGTTGCGATTGAGGCATCGGTGTCTACTTATTTCTCACTGGTCGCCAACGCATTTGCTGAATCAGTAACAAATTTTAAGTTAGGTAGAAATCGCTATGAAACGCACTTTTCAACCATCCGTACTGAAACGTAACCGTACTCACGGCTTCCGCTCACGTATGGCCACTAAAAATGGTCGTCAGGTTCTGGCTCGCCGTCGTGCGAAAGGCCGTACTCGTCTGACCGTTTCTAAGTAATAAAGCTAACCATACCTCGTGGTTAAGCTCGCTTTTCCGAGGGAGTTACGTTTGTTAACTCCCGAGCATTTCACTTATGTTTTCCAGCAGCCACAACGGGCAAGCTCCGCAGAGATAACTATCCTTGGGCGCTTGAATGAGCTGGGGCATCCCCGCATCGGTTTAACCATCGCCAAAAAAAATGTTAAACGCGCCCATGAGCGTAATCGTATCAAACGACTGGCTCGTGAAAGTTTTCGTTTAAACCAACATAAATTGCCATCAATGGATTTTGTTATTTTGGTGAGGAAAGGGGTCGCTGAGCTTGATAACCGTGAGCTAACGGAAGCTTTAGGCAAATTATGGCGTCGTCACTGTCGCTTGGCTCGCGCCTGCTGATTGCTTTGATCAGGGGTTACCAGTTGGTGATTAGTCCACTGCTGGGACCCCGTTGTCGTTTCAACCCTACCTGTTCTCATTATGGCATTGAGGCATTGCGTAGGTTTGGAATGATAAAAGGCAGTTGGTTAACAGTGAAACGCATATTAAAATGCCACCCTTTACATAAAGGTGGTGATGATCCTGTCCCACCTAAAAACGACGATAACAGAGAACATTAACGATGGATTCGCAACGCAATCTTCTTCTCATCGCTTTGCTGTTTGTTTCGTTCTTGGTCTGGCAAGCGTGGGAAAATGATAAGAACCCACAACCAACTGCACAGATCACGCAGCAAACAAATACGCTGAGTCGTGAAGCAAGCACTGAACAAGGTAAACTGATCACCGTGAAAACGGATGTGCTTTCTTTGCATATCAATACCCGTGGCGGTGATATCGAGGAGGCTGATTTGCTAGCCTATCCTGATACCCTAGGTTCCAATACGCCGTTCAAACTGTTGGAAACAACACCTGAGTTTACTTATCAGGCTCAAAGTGGTTTAACAGGCCTTAATGGTCCTGATAACCAGGCTGAACGTCCATTTTATCACACCACCCGGAATAGCTTTGTTTTGGCTGATGGTCAGGATGAATTACGTATTCCGATGACTTACACTGCGCCAGATGGCGTTGTTTATGTCAAAACCTTCATTTTGAAACGCGGTAATTATGCTGTTTCTATTGACTACAGCATCAATAACGTTACTGATAAACCCCTGCAAATGGCGTTTTTTGGTCAGTTGAAGCAGAGCGTTGATTTGCCGAAACACCGTGATACTGGCAGTAGCAACTTTGCTCTGCATACTTATCGTGGTGCTGCTTATTCTTCTGATGAAGCAAAATACGAAAAATACAAATTTGATGAAATTGAAAGTAAGGCGCTTTCCGTAACCACCAAAGGTGGCTGGGTAGCGATGCTTCAGCAATATTTCGCCACTGCTTGGGTGCCGGGTGAAGGCAAAACCAGCAATTTCTACACCATTGACCTGAAAAACCAAAAAATGGCGATCATCGGGTACAAGGGTGAAAACATCAATATCGCACCAAACAGCCAGCAGAATATCTCTTCTACCCTGTGGGTTGGTCCTGAAATTCAGGACAAAATGGCAGCGGTTGCACCACATCTGGATCTGACTGTCGATTACGGTTGGTTGTGGTTTATTTCCCAACCACTGTTCAAGTTGCTGAAATTCCTGCACGAATATATCGGTAACTGGGGCTTCTCCATCATTGCGATCACTTTCATCGTGCGCGGTATCATGTATCCGCTGACTAAGGCGCAATACACCTCGATGGCGAAAATGCGTCTGTTGCAGCCAAAAATCACGGCGATGCGTGAGCGTTTTGGTGATGACCGTCAGCGCATGAGTCAGGAAATGATGGCGCTGTACAAAACAGAGAAAGTAAACCCGCTGGGCGGCTGTTTGCCTCTGGTGATTCAGATGCCAATCTTCCTTGCGTTGTACTACATGCTGATGGGTTCTGTTGAACTGCGCCACGCACCATTCATCGGCTGGATTAATGACTTGTCTGCGCAAGATCCATACTACATCCTGCCATTGCTGATGGGTGTGACCATGTTTGTTATCCAGAAATTGTCACCAACTACCGTGACTGACCCGATGCAGCAGAAGATCATGACCTACATGCCAGTCGTGTTTACCGTTTTCTTCCTGTGGTTCCCATCTGGTCTGGTGCTGTACTACATCGTGAGTAACTTGGTTACCATTATCCAGCAGCAGGTAATTTTCCGCAGTCTGGAAAAACGCGGTTTACATACTCGCGAGAAAAAATAGATCTGTTAAAAATCTGTTTTTTAAATACACCCATTGGATTTCAAGATGCAGCCAACAAAGCTGCAACTTGAAAGACGACAGGTATAGAAGCAGAAGATATAAGTGGAAGGCGGTCATTGGCCGCCTTTGTTATTTCAGTTCATAGGTAAAAAGAGAGAATTTCATGAATACCACCGATACGATAGTCGCTCAGGCTACTCCTCCGGGACGAGGCGGTGTAGGCATCCTGCGTATTTCTGGCCGGAAAGCGGCAGAAGTTGCTGAGGTGGTATTGGGAAAACTCCCGAAACCCCGTTATGCCGATTACCTGCCTTTCCGTGATGTAGATGGTTCCGTACTTGATCAAGGTATTGCACTTTATTTCCCTGGCCCTAACTCTTTTACGGGAGAAGATGTACTGGAACTGCAAGGGCACGGTGGGCCGGTTATTCTCGACTTATTGTTAAAACGTATTCTGATGATTTCTGGTGTGCGCATTGCCAATCCGGGGGAATTCTCGGAGCGTGCATTTCTGAACGATAAACTGGATTTGGCACAGGCTGAAGCCATTGCGGATTTGATTGACGCCAGTTCTGAGCAGGCTGCGCGTTCCGCGATGAATTCCCTGCAAGGAACATTCTCCAATCAAGTCCACCAAATGGTGGAAGCACTTACTAATTTGCGGATTTATGTTGAAGCGGCGATTGATTTTCCCGATGAAGAAATTGATTTCCTTTCTGATGGCAAGATTGAAGCTAAACTGGATGAGGTGATTGCTGAACTGGAGAACGTCCGTTCACAGGCGCGTCAGGGCAGCTTGTTGCGCGAAGGCATGAAAGTGGTGATTGCCGGGCGTCCTAATGCCGGTAAATCCAGCCTGCTCAATGCACTGGCAGGTCGTGAAGCTGCGATTGTTACTGATATCGCGGGAACAACGCGTGATGTCCTGCGTGAACACATTCATATCGATGGAATGCCGCTACATGTGATTGATACCGCGGGGTTGCGTGAAGCGAGTGATGAAGTAGAGCGTATTGGCATTGAGCGGGCGTGGCAGGAAATCGAACAGGCGGATCGGGTGTTGTTTATGGTGGATAGCACGACGACGGATGCAATTGAACCCGCCCAAATCTGGCCTGAATTTATGGCTAAGTTGTCAGCTTCCCTGCCGGTTACTGTTATTCGCAATAAGACAGATATGACAGGGGAAGAAACGGGTGTATCGGAAATCAGTGGTTACACATTAGTTCGCCTTTCTGCCCGTGATGGAAAAGGTATTGATTTGTTGCGCGATCATCTGAAAGAAACGATGGGTTTCAACAGTAATACCGAGGGCGGTTTTCTTGCCCGTCGTCGTCACTTGCAGGCATTGAATGCAGCGGCAGAGCATTTGCAGGAAGGCCACCAGCAGTTGATTTTTGCCCGTTCAGGAGAATTATTGGCAGAAGAACTGCGGCTGGCACAGCAGGTATTGAGTGAAATCACGGGTGAATTTACCTCTGATGATTTGCTCGGCCGGATTTTTTCGAGTTTTTGTATTGGAAAATAAAAAAACTTATTTTTCCAGAGACAAATCCCCAGAAACATATTTATCTATGTTTCTGGGGGCTGATTTAATCCGTGTTATTCAATGTAAAATCGAGTGCCACTGTCATTTCTGGTTTCATGTTTGAAGGTCTGACACCAACCGAACGGGCACGATTAATGGCATTCAGTGCTTCATTATCCAATGCGTTGTTGCCAGATGATTGAGCGATTCTGGCCGTAGTGATTGAACCATCATTCAGCAGGGTAAAATGGACGGTAACCGTACCTTCTTGTCTCATTCTCTTTGCCTTGCGGGGATAACGTTTATGGCGTTCAATTTCCTGCCGTAACCTTGAGTTATAATTATCCATTTCACTATTTCCTTGTCCCACCAAAGGCTGTGAAGTTGCTGCTCGGCTCATACTTCCTTGTGAATTAATCTGATTGCTACCGTTGGTTTCCTTTGCTGTGTGACTGTCTTTCTGTACCTGCGGTGATGGCGCGGGTTTCTTTTCTGCCATTTCCTGTGGTTTTTCTTTCTGCTGTTTTTTATGTTTTTTGGGTTTGCTGGGTTCCGGCGGCTTTTCTACCTTGTTTTCAGGATGAATCGCTTTATCCAGCACGATTTTGGGTGTTGTCAGTGATTCAGGTACCATTAAAAGCGGTGGTGGAGGAGAGACAGGCTCCGGTTCACTCTCCCATGATGGGGCTGCGATCATCGTTATGGATAGCTCCATGGCCGGAGCGTTGTTGGTGATGTGATGGGCAGCATCATCGTCATACGAAGTATGTCGGTTAAACAGCCATATCAGACTGATATGCAATAAAATGGCAATCAGAATACCTGCCAGCAAGCCCTTTTGTGATGTCAGGGGGAAATGCGAAGCTGGATTATCGAATATGGCTGCGTTGGTCATTCTATCCTCCTGGCCTCTAAAATTGGCTGGTCAGACTGAGTTTAAAGGTTCTTCCCGGTGCTGGCATCATCGAACGTGTCAGAGGGTCGAGATAATAGCGATTGGTTAAATTTGTGCCAATTAGCTCCACAGATGTGTCTGGGGTGATTTGGTAGCTGATATAGGCATCAACCGTAAACACCGGATTCCAGCGCATCGGGTTGTTGGACTGGCCTTTATAAACATCCGGTAAGGCATTCATCAGCCATTTTTCATCTTTGTTTTCTGCCTTGCTGTGATAGAGCATCCGGCTGCCCAGCTCCAGTTTTTCGTCAAGCAGGCGACCGCCGATGGTCAGGTTAACCGAGTATTGGGGCTGGATGGATGTACGCAGATAACCATTGGGAAAACCGCCATCAATACATTCAGGGATGTTATAGCGATTCTGTGAGTCCCTTTTCAGGGCGGAATTCTTGTCGCACACCTTGTTTTTCATATTGTAGGTTAGCCCCATATCGGTAAAGAAACTGCCATTGTCATAACGTGCCTGTAATTCCAGACCCGCCAGTTTCTGTTTATCCAGTTGGGAGAAATGATAGGAGTTGTCCCTGTCGAATACATTTTCAATCAGGGTATTGTAATAAGAAAATTTGATATCAGCGTGGCGCTCTGCATCAACTAACTGGCTGAAATCATAAACTAAGCCGACTTCAGTGGTTTTGGCACGTTCAGGCTTCACTTGTTGACCGATTCGGTTATCCGGGATACCTGAAAAACCGATGGTATCTTCAAAAATGCTGGGCATTCTTACAGCTTCGGCATAGCGGGTATAGAGCCGGAAATTGTCAGTCACATAGACGGTGGCAGAGAATGAAGGCGCCCAAGCATGTCCCTTGCGTTTTGGCGGTGTTTCCCAAGGGTCATCAACATTAGAACCTCGTATATTATTATCAGCATCGATCTTTGTACCATATTCATATTTATAGGCTTCTTTGCCACTGATTGGATCGATAACCTTTTCATTCATATTCAGTTGACCATTGAAATAGGGGTTATCGTTTTTATTGAGAACGCTTTTTTGGGGATCATAAAGCCAATCGAATTCTCTCAGAACCATATAGCGTCGTTGCCCATCACGAACAGGAACATCGTTTGTTGATAAGCCTATTTCTTTCAATTTATTGGTTAATGCTACGCGTTCTTTCCGGCTCAGTTTTCCATGCAGTCTTTTATTGAGATAATCAGATTCTTCTGCTGTCGGTGTCCGGTAATAGCTCATTTTATGTCCGGTGATTTCCGACAGTTTTTGATAGCGACTGTCTTTTGCTGCACGTCGTTCTCTGAGCAGATCATCTTGAGACCAGTAGGAGACACGTTTAGCTCCCGCACCGAGTGCCAGCCATGAAGTCGGACGCCAGTCAAAATTAAAGGCGAGATTCATTTCTTGCCGCTGCCCTTTTCGCGATGGTGACTGGAAAAAATAGATATTTGTGGTTGTGTAATCATCATTGGAATCAAGACGTTCCCGTTGAAAATTGCCTATTAAGGTCAGATCCAGACTGGGGTGTAAAGAAAATGTATTGGAGAGATCGATACCCCAACGGTTGTTTTGGCTATGAGTCACAGCAGAATTGATCAATGTACCATCAATGTTGTTGCTCCTGGGGGCTTTCTTGCTTTCCCAGTTCCAGTCTCTATCGGTAGGAGTACGGGGATATCCCCCTGCGGTATTGGTATTGCTGGTGGTGCGGGTTGTCCACAGGTTCATGTCGAAATCAGCATAAGGATTATCGGTAGGTTGCCATTTATAGTGCAGGTTGGCAGCTTGCTGGTGGACATTAGCTAGTGACCATTGGGGAACCTTATTATCGGCAGGATCAACCCAACCCAAACGTGAGGGCATAATATCGCCAAACTCCATGCGGGTATGGCGAAAACCCAATAACAGCACTTGATTATCATTGAAGCGCCAACTGTTTTTGATTAATACAGAGCGCATTTCACTGGAGGTATTGGGCACTTCATTACCGGGGCGATAAATACGGGCAGCAAATGGCAGATAAGGGTCCAGTGTTGTCAGGGAATTTTTCATCAGTGCCCTGTCATTTTCCGTAATGGCGTCATCATAACGATGAGCCCCTCCTTTACCAGCAAAATAGTTACCCTGACGGCGGTAAGCGTAGGCCAGCATTAAGTCAAAATATTCTTGCCGTGTTCCCATCGCGATACGGAAGGCATTATCCTTTAAACCAAACAGTTTATTGTCTTTTGATGAATGGGGAGTGATATGTAAAGCGGGATCAGTCTCAACACCATTTTGGATAAAATTCGGAATATCGCGGTAATCCTGTCCCAATGACAGGGAAGGTGTGCGTTCTCTCACAGAGTTACTGCTGGTTTCCAGTTTGGTATTGATGCCGAAGGTTTCCCCTTTTGGTACGACATCATCAATGCCTAAGGTTTTGATAGAGACCGCACCGCCGACAGAACCTTTGATTCCACGGCTCAGTGAAGGGCCTTTTTCGATTTCAATACTGCTGATTAAGTTTGGATCTATATAGCTGCGGCTATTGGCACCGTGATAGCCCCGTCCTACCGTCATCGCTTGTTCTGTACCATCAATCGTGACGGGAATGCGTCCCTGTCCTTGAACACCTCGAATATTGATATCCAGCGCGCTACTATTGCGGGCATCGCCGCTGTATACACCAACGGCACCTTTAATTAAGTCGGCGGGAGATGAGCCTTTGTAGCGTTCTATCTCTTTTTTGCCGATATAAATATTAGAGATATCTTTGTCATAGACGGCATCATATCCGGCCTCATCTTTATCACTGGTATCGGTGACACTAATTTTACCTAAATCTGTCTTATTGTTTGGAGATGTGGCGGTCGATTTAGATTCGGCAAACAAGGGAGATGTTGCCAGTGAGAATGCCAGTGATAGCGCTATTGTGATGGGGGTTAGTTGGGTTTTGACTCGGTATACCATTGTTATCCCTGCCTCGATTTTCGGTTATCATCACGCAAATAAAAAATCATAACTTTTTGATTAAAAATACTTCTCCAGCCTAATCAGCACTTCGTTTTTGTTATAGCTGTATAACCAATTCACATTACTGTGATTGCGTCGGTGGCGGAAAGTAAGAGAAGGCGTCATGCCCAGTATTTCAGCAGAGGGCACTTTGATAACCGCTGTGTAAATCTGTTCAGTATCTTGGCGTGTGGCTTTCAGCATTGGATTGTAGGCACCGAAGCGTCGTTCTTTCAGCGTGGCAAACAGTGAGCCAGTAATACCGGGATAGAGTTGCCCGGCAATTCCAGCGCGAAGACCCCATTGTTGATAGCGATCTATGGGATATTGATCATTACCCCGATAGAGCCAGTCGCCGCCGCCAAACAGGGCAAAATCTTTGTTAATGGCGTGGGATAAAGTCAGGTAACTTGAGGTAAATCCGCCATCTTTTCGACGGAAACGCTGTTGATGGCGTAGCTGTTTATGTTCAAGTTCAACATTCAGTGATGTTTGGGAAGTGAATGCCCATCTCCACTCTGTTTTGGCACCCATAGCACGATAACCAGCGTCATCCGCTCGCTGTTTATATTCAAATAAGGGTCCGAATGAGAAATCATGCCGCTTGTTTTTATAATTGTAACCACCTGTCAGCAGAAAAGTATCTTCATTCTCATCGTGGAAATTGCGGTAGTTTTCGCCATAAATCAGCCCCCGACCAAAAATACCGTGATGACCAGAAAGTTGGTAACGTCGGTTTAATGTTGCGTCATAAGATATGCCCCATGCTTTGACGGCTTTAGGTATCTGGCCTAGATAGATAAGTTTCGTTTTGGGATCATAAGACTGATAAATAATGTCCTGATCGGGAGACATATTCACATTATCGTTATAGGCATAACCGGCTGAAAAAGAACCGCGCCAACTGTTTCTCAGGTCTATGGCTTCCAGATAGCTGTTAATGTTTTTTGAGACAGCTTCTGGTAATTGCTGATTTTCACTCAATTCTGAAAACAGTTGTTCGGATTCCCGATTTTTATGATCTTCAAAATAGATACGAGCCAGTTCTAGTTTAATGCGGGGAAAGTCGGGTTGTTGATTCAGGATTTGTTGATAATGATAGGTTGCGAGATCTAAATCACCTTCAAGACGGGCCAGCCCGCCTTGGGCAAAATTCACCAGCATAACGTCATATCCCGGCAATTTTAGGTAAGCGGCGAGAAAGCGTCTGACATCCGGCCATTGCCGGTGGTTAATGGCAAGGAATAATGCCTGACCGATATCGTTAATATTGTTTCCGACCTGGAATGTTTTCCCGTTAAGCACAATGTATGAAGAGTTATATTCAACAAAAACGGGATCTGGTGTAATCAGACGGTTTTCGTTTTCCTGTTGGTTATGTTGTGCTTCCTGCCAGATTTTACGGGTAATATCTTCATCGGCATAAGCGGGCAGAGAGAGGCAAAGTGCCATCAGTGCCGTTGATAATATGGGTATTATTTTCTTGTCAGACATCGGGAAACCAGATCACAAGGCTCGTGTTAATAAGAAATAAAAACAGAGAACAGCGCCAAAAGTAGCACTGTTCTCTGAAAAATTACTGTTTACTGTTTAGAACCACCGAAAGCGGTATCCTTGGAGTGGTCACCTGCAAATGTGGCATGCCCAGCCAGACTGGAAGCATCGTTTCCGAAGAAATGGCCTTCCGTTGTTCCGGCAAGATTGCCAATGTTTGCATCACCCTCAAATTTGGCATCAGCATAGATATCGGCATCGATATTTATTGTCATCATGTTATTTGCCATAGAGCCAATTAGAGTTTTGTCACCAAAGTCTGCGGTAAATGTACCGGACAGGGCATTGTTACCGCTGTACTGGTTAACGCCTTTCACAGTATAGGTTGCTGTGCCGTCGGTTGGTATATTGGTAGTAATATCCTTGCCCGCATAATAAACGGTGTGGGTAGGATCTGATGCGTTACCGGTTGCTGACCATTCACCGAAGTAAACATCTGCATTGGCAACTTTGCTGAAATGAAATACGCCCATACCGCCGTGAGAGCCGGGTGCTCCTGCCATTGAGATGTTATGGATGCCATTGCTGTCTGCTGGGGCCATGCGTGTCAGTCCGGCAAAACCGATGAGTCTGCCTTCTCCAATTGTACTGACTCCAATGCCTGGTTCACCGATTGCCCCGCCGTGTGAATTTGAACTTTTTTCAGTTGCACCAACAATAATATGTGGTGTTGTGTTTTTCTGACTCTGACCAAATCCTACTGCTGCCTGAGCCTGTGCCATAAATCCCAACGCTGCTACAGCGGCGACTAATACATTTAACTTTTTCATCATTATCCTCATTTGGAATGGGGGATCCCTCGTTACCCAGTCTTAAAAACGGCCTGATTTATTGCGCGAAAAAAAAGTACACCTTTTAAATGATAATGTAAATGATAATTATTACCATTTGTTATAGTGATTGTGGGGTTTATTGGCAGGACTTAGTTTTTAAGTCGTTGAATAATTTGGTTTTATATTATTTTTGAAAAGTGGATGTTAATCTACATTTTTGCTAAAAATGTGATGCAAGTAGATTTAATCACCCAATATTATTGTGTCATATCTGAATCAAGGTTCATGGGAGATGTATTATGGAAGTAAAAATTATTATCCAGTCTGCTGAAGAGAGAACAGATTTAGAAGAAGCAGTAAGTCATTTAATCGGGGCTAATTGGCCTGAGTTTATGAATTATGATGCAGTAGCTGAACAATATTGGGATAAATTATATGAGCCGGGTTTCAGCCGTTTTCAAAAATTCGCGATTTTGCAACAAGGGCAAGAAGAACGTCTGGTTGGTATGTTGAATTCCGTGCCTTTTCCCTGGAAGCATCATTCATTAGAACAACTGCCTGATGAAGGTTGGGATGCTGTGTTACATGCTGGTGGGGAAGCGAAGGGTAAGCAGAAAGCCAATATGCTGTCAGCATTGTCCGTGACGGTTGATCCCGGATTCCGAGGTCAAAACATTCCTGATTTATTAATTAATGGATTAAAACAAACTGCCCGTGATGAAGGATTAGAAGGGCTGGTTGTTCCCGTCAGGCCCAGTTTGAAAAGCAAATATCCCTTGCAAGATTTTGTTGAGTATTGTGGCTGGAAAAATGAAAAAGGTGAGCCATTTGACCCATGGCTCCGTACTCATTGCCGTTTGGGCGCAAAAATCATCAAACCCGCCCTGCGCTCCATGGAAATTTACGGTACTCTGGAACAATGGCAGGAGTGGGCAGGCATGAAATTTCCACAAAGCGGGGAGTATATTATTCCGGGTGGTTTAGTGCCGCTGGTGGTGGATGCCGAGAAACAGACGGCCTATTACATTGAACCTAATCTGTGGGTGTTCCATAGCCTTGACTAAAAATATTTCTCCACTTGTATCCGTACTTCATTTTTATCATAGCTGTATAACCAACTCACATTGCTGTGATTGCACCGATGAATGAAAGTTAAAGAGGGTGTCATACCCATAATTTTAGTGGCAGGAAATTTAATGGAAGCAGTGTATATTTGCTCACTTTCCCGCCGTTTGGCACCTAATAATGCGTTGTAGGCCGCGAAATGTTGTTTTTTCAATGAAATAAACAGTGAACCATTTATGCCGGAATAGAGCTGTCCTGCTATGCCTGCATTCACTCCCCATTGTTGATACCGGGCCGCTGGTTGTGAATTGTCCCGATAGACCCAGCTGCTACCGCCAAACAGAATAAATTTGTCGTTGATGGCATGGGACATGCCGAAATAGGATGAGGAAAGTGTCCCGTTTTTCCAGTGATAAAGTTGCTGGTAAGTCAGTCGCTTATGTCTAAGTTCAACGTTGAGGTTGGTTTGGGCGGTGATAGCCCATTGCCATTCTATTTTTGCACCGACAGCGTGGTATTCGGTACTTCCAGCCCGCAGTTTATATTCGAACAGTGGGCCAAAGGATATGTCATGATTCCTGCTTTTATAGTGATAGCCACTGATTAGTTGAAGCGTATTTTCGTTTTCGTTGTGATAATGGCGATAATTTTTACCATGAATCAGGCCACGTCCAAAAATGCCGTGATGCCCAGCGATTTGGTAACGTCGGCTTAACGTAGCACTATAAGTGTTTCCCCATTCTTTAATAGCTTTTGGTATTTCTCTAACAATTATGCACTTTCCTTTTATGGTAAATGTGCAGGTCGGTTCCTGCTCTGAGGACATATTTATATTATCGTCATAACCGTAACTTAATGATAATGAACCGTGCCAGCCAGTTCTTGTAGTGATTGTTTTTAGATAATTGTCGATATTTTTCAAAACCATTGCTGGTAACTGATGTTGTTGACTTAATCCGTCAAGTATCTGTTCGGCTTCCCGGTTCTTGTGATCTTCAAAATAAACACGGGAAAGTTCCAGTTTGATGCGTGTGGAATTCGGTTGTTGGCGTAATATTTTTTCATAATAAGAGGCAGAAAGTGCCAAGTTTCCTTCAAGGCGTGCCAGACTGCCTTGAGCAAAATCGACGAGTAACGGATTGTGTTCCGGCAGTTCTTGATAAATCACGACTAAATTCCTGATGTCCCGCCATTGCTGATCGTTTATGGCAAGATACAGTGCTTGACCAATACCCTTAGGACTACTTTCAATCTTAAGGATTTGCCCATGATTCACGGCTGATGAAGTACCTCTATTTTTGGAAATAATATCTGGTATCTTCAAATCGGCTTTATTTTTCTTCTGATTCTCTTTTTGGTTGTACTGCATTTTCTGCCAGATTTTGTCGCTAATATCTTCATTGGGATAAACTGCGAAGGGAATAAATGAAGTCAGCAGTGTTGTTAGTAATACCGAAACTTTTCTCTTGTCAGTCATGGCAGCACCTGATTAAAAGTCCCTTATTTATTAGGGGCAAATAGTTGAAGGTAAGTAGTTGAAGGTAAATAGTGGGGGTAAATCCCAATACAAGATGTAATAAACAGGGCAAAGAAGATGGAGAGCCGAAGAAAATAACCGTGCCAGAAATGGCACGGTTATCTGGAAAATGAGCCATTACTGTTTAGTACCGCCGAAAGCGGTATCTTTGCTTCTGTCACCATCAAATTTGGTATATCCCGCCACAGAAGAGGCTGAATCACCATAGAATTTCCCATCAGTGATGCCTTTAATACTATTATTGGCTGTAGCATTGCCTGAAAATTCGGCATTATCATTGATGTTGGCATTGATACCTATTTTGAGTGAATCATTGCTCAATGAACCCTCTAATTTTTTGGTATCAAAGTTTGCGACAAGTTGACCGTTGAGGAGATTGTTACCGTTATATTGGCTGAGGCCTTTCACCGAATAGGTCGCAGTACCCGAGTTTGGCATATTGGTTGTGACATCTTTACCGATATAAAAAACAGTATGTGTGATATCCGATTTATCGGGAGTGGTTTGTGCCCATTCACCAAAGTAAACGTCTGCATTGGGAACCTGACCGATATCGATATACTGGTTTTCGATATTCCAATTATCCTCTAGTTTGTAACGATAGATGCCATTATCATCAAGTGTGGCCAATTCTTTCAATTCAGAGGCCGTGTAGAGGCTATCAGGCAAGAGAGAGATACCAATGCCGGGTTCGCCATTTTTATCACCGAGCTGTATATGTGGAT
Organism: Xenorhabdus sp. Sc-CR9; assembly: GCF_963897815.1. Lineage (NCBI taxonomy): Bacteria > Pseudomonadati > Pseudomonadota > Gammaproteobacteria > Enterobacterales > Morganellaceae > Xenorhabdus > Xenorhabdus sp. Sc-CR9. The sequence continues at coordinate 29,069 of NZ_CAWQTY010000022.1, read as the reverse complement.
TTGTTTCTGTTTGGCTTATGCCATATCCAACTTCTGCCTGAGCCTGTGTTATCCATCCCGAAATGCCTAATATAGTGATTAATATGTTAATTTTTTTCATTGTTAGCCTCACGGAGTTAAGGAGTGTGTTATTTCCTTATCGGGAATGCGATCCTAACTTTTTGGGTAAAAAAAAACGTGTACTTGAAAAAAAATTACCCCTGATAATTTATAATGTAAATTATCAGTAACTTTTCGTTTATCTTTTATTGATTGAATTATGATCACATCGAGGGATGGGCTAACTTTTTTAAAGTTGAGGATTTTGGGTTTTAAAGTTGAGTAAAAATGAGTCTGTAGGCGCTTCAGCGCTTCAATTAATCGGTTATCCGTTGAGGATGAGTATATATTGTTGCCCGTCCCGGTTTGCAAAATCCGATAAGTGTCAGGTTACATTTTTGTGCGACTTCGATGGCAAGTGAGGTGGCAGCGGAAACAGCAAACAAAATTTCCACGCCACAATTGGCCGATTTTTGCACCATTTCGTAACTGGCCCGGCTGGAAACCAAAACCGCACCTTGTTGCCAGCCAGTTTTTGCCCGCATTCCCAGCAATTTATCCAGCGCAACGTGGCGGCCTACATCCTCGCATCCACCGAGTAAATTTCCTTCAGGGGAGATCCAGCCAGCCGCATGAGTACAACCAGTCAGCGCACCGATTTCTTGCAGGCGAGGTAATTGGGCAAGAGCTGAATCAAGGTTAGAAAGTGAAAATGTCTGGGTGAAAGGCAGGGGAGTAATCGGACGAAAGACTTCTGCCAGTTGTTCGGTGCCACAGATACCACAGCCAGTTCTTCCCGCCATATTGCGTCGGTGCTCTTTCAATGCAACAAAACGGCGGCTCGACAGTTCAATGTGCAGCTCAATTCCGCTGTGGCAGCTGATCATTGAATCAATGCCACGAATTTCCTGCGGGGAAGTGATAATTCCTTCTGATAATGAAAAACCGATGGCGAAATGTTCTAAATCTTTCGGGCTGGTCATCATCACGACATGGGAAATACCGTTATAAACTAGGGCGACAGGCACTTCCTCGGCTACCCAGTCCGGTTTGGAACTACTCAGGTGATTTTTTTGTTTTACATTGATGCGGAAAGTACCACAGATACCTTCAATGGCTAACTCATTTTCTGGCTTAATATCATCCATTAGTGAATTCCCCGACAGATTAATTCATAATGCTGTTTGTGTGGACTATTTGTGTGGGTATATAGGATAAGTAACCTGAGTACACAGTGAATAATGTTTATAACAGACAGTACCCAAAATCAAAAACCATTCAAAAGATCTTTTTTTATAAAAAGCGAGCACACCCACGGGAACCGCTGTTAGACGGTGTGTAGATAAGCAATGTGAGTGAGGAGATCCCCATGCAAGTCAGCAGAAGGCAGTTCTTTAAGATCTGTGCTGGCGGTATGGCGGGTACGACGGCAGCTGCGTTGGGATTTTCCCCAACCGCAGCGATTGCACAAACACGTAACTACAAATTGCTGCGTGCGCGTGAAACCCGAAATACCTGTACGTACTGCTCTGTCGGCTGTGGATTGTTGATGTACAGCCTTGGTGATGGTGCCAAAAATGCCAAATCTACTATTTTTCATATCGAAGGGGACCCGGATCATCCTGTAAACCGGGGTGCCTTGTGCCCTAAAGGGGCCGGGTTGGTCGATTTTATTCACAGTAAAAATCGGCTGCATTACCCGGAATATCGTGCGCCAGGCTCCAATCAATGGCAGCGCATAAGCTGGGATGACGCCTTCGATCGTATCGCAAAATTGATGAAACAAGACCGTGATGCCAATTTTATCAAAACCAACCAAGATGGCGTTACGGTTAACCGCTGGCTGACAACGGGCATGTTGTGTGCCTCCGCTGCCAGCAATGAAACCGGTTATTTATCGCAAAAATTTACTCGTGCTCTCGGCATGCTTGCCGTAGACAACCAGGCGCGTGTCTGACACGGACCAACGGTAGCAAGTCTTGCTCCAACATTTGGTCGCGGTGCGATGACCAACCACTGGGTGGATATTAAGAACGCGAATCTGATTGTCGTTATGGGCGGGAATGCCGCAGAGGCTCACCCGGTCGGTTTCCGCTGGGCGATGGAAGCCAAGATTCACAACAACGCCAAACTGATTGTTATCGATCCCCGTTTTACCCGTACGGCATCCGTGGCGGATTTTTACACGCCTATTCGTTCCGGTACGGATATTGTTTTCCTGTCAGGTGTGATTTTATACCTGATGACCAATGAAAAGATTAACCGTGAATATGTCGAGGCTTATACCAACGCCAGTTTGATTGTGCGGGCAGATTTCTCGTTCGATGATGGCCTGTTCAGCGGCTATGATGCGGAAAATCGCCAATACGATAAAACAACATGGAATTATGAGCTGGATGAAAACGGTTTTGCCAAACGTGACAAGACCCTGAGCCATCCTCGTTGTGTCTGGAATCTGCTGAAAGAGCATGTCAGCCGCTATACGCCGGATGTGGTCACCGATATTTGCGGGACGCCGAAGGAAGATTTTCTCAGGGTGTGTGAATATCTGGCTGAAACCAGTGTGAAAGATAAAACGACTTCTTTCTTGTATGCATTGGGCTGGACTCAACACTCCACAGGCGCCCAGAACATCCGTACTATGGCGATGATCCAATTGCTGCTCGGCAATATGGGGATGGCGGGCGGTGGTATTAATGCGCTGCGTGGTCACTCAAATATTCAGGGGCTGACAGATTTAGGGCTGCTGTCCCAGAGCTTGCCGGGTTATCTCTCCTTGCCGTCGGAAAAACAGGTGGATTTGCAAACCTATCTGCAAGCCAACACACCAAAATCCACGGTTCCGGGGCAGGTCAACTATTGGGGCAATTATCCGAAGTTCTTTGTCAGCCTGATGAAGAGTTTCTACGGCGATCATGCCCGTAAAGAGAATGACTGGGGTTTTGATCTCCTGCCTAAGTGGGATAAACCTTACGACGTACTGCAATATTTCGAGATGATGTCGAAAGGGGAAGTCAATGGCTATATTTGTCAGGGCTTCAACCCCCTAGCATCATTTCCTAATAAAAACAAAGTTGTCGCTGCTTTGTCAAAACTGAAGTTTTTGGTGACGGTTGATCCGCTCAGTACCGAAACAGCTTCATTCTGGCAAAATCATGGCGAGTTCAATGATGTTGATCCGGCTTCCATTCAAACAGAAGTGTTCCGTCTGCCCTGTTGCTGTTTTGCTGAAGAGAATGGCTCGATAGTCAATTCAGCACGCTGGCTGCAATGGCACTGGAAAGGTGCTGATGCCCCCGGAGAAGCGATTGGGGATGGTGAAATTCTGTCAGGTATCTATAAGCGCCTGCGTGACCTGTACCGTGAAGAGGGTGGTGCGGCACCGGAACAAGTCCTGAGCATGACATGGGATTATCTCGATTCTGATAATCCGACACCGGAAGAAATCGCACAGGAAAATAACGGTCGTGCTCTGGCTGATGTGCTGGATGCCAATGGCAATGTACTGGTGAAAAAAGGTCAGCAATTGTCGTCTTTCGCGCAATTGCGTGATGACGGAACAACCGCCAGCGGCTGCTGGATTTTTGCCGGAAGCTGGACGCCGGAAGGCAACCAGATGGCACGCCGTGATAATGCTGATCCTTCTGGTATCGGCAATACGCTGGGTTGGGCATGGGCGTGGCCGTTGAACCGCCGCATCTTGTATAACCGTGCGTCTGCCGATCCACAGGGCAATCCGTGGGATCCTGAACGTCAGTTGATCGCGTGGGATGGCGATAAATGGAGCGGGGTGGATATTGCCGATTACAGCAATGCCGCGCCCGGAACCGATGTCGGGCCATTTATCATGCAGCCGGAAGGCATGGGACGCCTGTTTGCCATCGACAAAATGGCAGAAGGGCCATTTCCTGAGCATTATGAGCCGTTCGAAACGCCGCTGGGCACCAATCCCTTGCATCCGAATGTGGTTTCCAACCCAGCGGCTCGCGTGTTCAAGAGTGATTTTGCAGCAATGGGCAAAGCCGATAAATTCCCTTACGTGGGAACGACTTACCGCCTGACCGAACATTTCCATTTCTGGACAAAGCATGCGTTGCTGAACGCCATTGCCCAGCCGGAGCAGTTTGTGGAAATTGGTGAACGGTTGGCGGCAGAGAAAGGCATCAAACAGGGCGATACCGTTAAAGTCAGCTCCAATCGTGGTTATATCAAGGCCAAAGCGGTAGTGACGAAGCGTATTCGTACCTTGAATGTTCACGGTCGTGAAGTGGACACCATTGGCATTCCGATTCATTGGGGATTTGAAGGGGCAGCGAAAAAAGGTTTCCTTGCTAATACCCTGACGCCGTTTGTCGGTGATGCCAATACACAGACACCGGAATTCAAAGCATTTCTGGTTAATGTAGAAAAGGTGTAGGGGGAAAACATGTCATTGCAATCTCAGGACATTATTCGTCGCTCTGCCACCAATTCACTGACTCCCGCACCCCGTGTGCGGGATCACCAGCAAGAAGTGGCGAAACTTATTGACGTGACAACCTGTATCGGCTGTAAAGCGTGTCAGGTGGCGTGTTCAGAATGGAACGATATTCGTGATGAAATTGGTCACAATGTGGGTGTTTATGATAATCCGGCTGATCTGACGGCGAAGTCATGGACAGTCATGCGGTTTTCCGAAGTTGAGGAAAATGGAAAGCTGGAATGGCTGATCCGTAAGGATGGCTGTATGCACTGTGCCGATCCGGGCTGCCTGAAAGCGTGTCCTGCGGAAGGAGCGATTATTCAGTACGCCAACGGTATTGTCGATTTTCAGTCAGAGCACTGCATTGGTTGCGGCTATTGTATTGCGGGCTGTCCATTCAACGTCCCGCGCATTAACAAAGAAGATAACCGTGCTTACAAATGTACTCTGTGTGTTGATCGTGTTGGTGTGGGTCAGGAACCGGCATGTGTGAAAACCTGTCCGACAGGGGCGATTCATTTCGGCAGTAAACAGGATATGAAAGCGCTGGCGGCAGAACGGGTTGAAGAACTTAAGGGACGCGGTTATGACAATGCTGGTCTGTACGATCCTGAAGGTGTGGGTGGAACGCATGTTATGTATGTGCTGCATCATGCCAATAAACCTCAGCTCTATCACGGTCTGCCGGATAACCCGACTATCAGTCCGACAATCACATTCTGGAAAGGTATCTGGAAGCCATTGGCGGCCATCGGTTTTGCCGCGACCTTTGCCGCTTCCATTTTCCATTACGTGGGAATTGGCCCTAACCGTGTTTCCAGGGAAGAGGAAGAGAGCGCCCTTGAGGACATTGATTCGGGCAATTCAGATTGTGGGGAGACGAAGAAATGAAAAAACGTAACGATGTCATCATTCGCCATTCTCCGGTTGAACGGGTCAATCATTGGGCGGTTGTTATCTGCTTCCTGTTCACCGCCATCAGTGGGTTGGGTTTTTTCTTTCCATCTCTGAACTGGATGATGAATATCTTCGGTACGCCGCAGTTATCACGGATACTGCATCCGTTTGCGGGTTCGGTAATGTTCTTCTTGTTTGTTTTTATGTTTTTCAGGTACTTCAAACATAACATGATCGACAAGGGTGACATTGAATGGGCGAAGAATATTCACAACGTACTGCGTAATGAAGAAGCGGGGGATATTGGGCAGTACAATCTCGGACAGAAAGGCATTTACTGGTCGGTGAGTGTCTGCCTGTTCCTGTTGCTGGTCAGCGGCATCATTATCTGGCGTCCTTATTTTGCGGAATATTTCCCGATTCCCTTAATCCGAATTGCTTTGCTGGTTCACTCACTGTCGGCGATTGGCCTGATCCTGACGATTATTATTCATGCTTACGCGGCGTTTTGGGTGAAGGGATCAGTGCGGGCGATGGTGGAAGGCTGGGTCACGCGCGGCTGGGCGAAGAAACACCATCCACGCTGGTATCGTGAAATCGTGAAGCAAGAGCAACGAAACGGGCAACAAAAAGAGAAAGAGTGAATTTGGGGCAGGGTGTTTTTGATATATCCCGCTTTTTTATATTTGTTGTGTGGCTACAAAATAGCTACAATGTTCATTAATTAAACACACGATGTGAGGGCGTCTGTATGGCTGATACTGTTGTAAGAGCCAGAGTATCTTCAGCTTCTAAAGAAGCTGCGATGGCAAATGCCAAAGCTTTGGGATTGGATCTGTCCACTGTGATCCGTATGCTTGTTAATCGGTTGGCTGTTGAAGGACAATTACCTGACGGTTTTTTCCAGCCAAATAGTGAAACGTTGCAAGCAATTCGTGATCTGGAAAATGGTAATGAAGTGCACAGGGTCAACACAATTGATGAATTAAAGCATGATCTAGGTTGGTAGATAATGTTGAGCATTGTTTACCAGAGTCGGTTTAAAAAGGACGCCAAGAAGTATGCTAACAATAAGAAAGCGCAAGAGGTTATTCTTGAAACTCTTGCGCTTTTACAGACAGGCCTGCCATTGCCACCCAAATATAAAGAACACCGACTGATTGGTAATTATATTGGTTATTTGGAATGCCATGGCGCTCCGGATCTACTCTTGATTTATCAACGCACTGGCACCGAATTAATATTGTACCGTGTTGGTAGTCATGCGGATTTATTCAAGTAGTTGATTGAAGAAACACCATCCACGCTGGTATCGTGAAATCGTGAAATCGTGAAGCAAGAGCAACGAAACGGGCAACAAAAAGAGAAAGAGTGAATTTGGGGCAGGGTGTTTTTGATTAATTAGTGTTGCCTGCTATTATGACACGCGTACTTACGCGTGTCATTTACGGGGGTTATATGACAGCATTACATTCTAGAACTAAAAAAACTGTTAGCGTAACTGTGTCACCTGAGTTGTATGAACAGGCAAAACAACTAGGGCTAAATTTTTCTGCTATTTTGACTCAGGCATTAATTGCAGAACTTAAATCTGCGACGGCTGAGCAGTGGAAACGTGAGAATAGAGAGGGATTGGAAGAACTCAATCGCATCACCCGTGAACATGGTCTACTGTCCGATCAATACAGGACATTCTAAGATGCAGTATACAGTTTACAAAAATACAGGTAATCCTGATTATCCCTACCTGTTGGATGTTCAGAGCGACATTATTGACGTACTGGAAACACGATTAGTTATTCCATTATTCCCAAAATCAAATTTCAACGGGAGAATTCCAACCCGATTATGCCCGACCCTGAACATTGATGGGAACGAATATCTCGTTATGACCCACGAGATGGCTAGCATCAGAGTCTCTGTGTTAGGTGATGAGATGACAAATGTCTCATCCCACAGAAAACCAATTAAAGATGCTATGGATTTCCTCTTTGACGGATTTTGAACAAATGAAACCGGAGGCTGTTTTTACCCTCCGGTTTTGCAGGATGTTATGGGCTTTTAGTAATTGAACAGTGCCTTCAGTCTCTTGTTAGCTTGTTGTTTATCAAAAGGTTCAGGCTGTTCATCCGGAGACAAACCTGCCCACTCTAATTGCTCTGCTTCATCTTCTGTCAGGATTTTCTTTTTCCTCAATTTGAGCAGATGATTCCAATGCCAGATACCGCCGGAGTCTTCAGCCGGACACATGCCATTACCTGCGGTGACTTCGGGTTGGAGAATATCTTTCGGAAGTATTTTTTCGACGGTTATTTGATGGAACCAACCATCACCAAAGTCATACTGATAGTTGAGTGTTGCGTCAATATCATTCAGGAATACCCCGATACGTATTTGGTCATTATGTTCTTCCGGAATTTCTATTTCGCCAATATCAAAACTGTACAGGTGGGCATTTTCCCAACCCATGGCATCTTGTATCACTTCATGGAGTTCACTGAGAGTCAGTTGATTACTGATACGGAGCCGACGCCATACCGCAGGGCTTGCATCAAGTAAGTTGACCTTGATCACTAATCCTTGCGGTGGTAGTTCGGCATTGGTGGGTTCCATTATCATGGAAAAGTACTCAAAACTTATCTCTGATAAAGTATCAAATAGCGAAAATTTCTTGCGGTTCAATGCAGGATCGTAGAGCGTATGAGCCAAATCCAAATAGTCATTTGTTAAACGCTGAGTTTGTGTCGGTAGTTTATATTGTTCAACTGTGGCTGAGTAAGTCAGGCGCTCTGTAAACAACTCCCGGTTTGCGTAGTAATAATTCTTCAATAAGTCTCTGGGCTTTTTCGCTGCCAGTAAATATTCTTCTGGGGCCAGCCAACTCATCAGTAACGGCGAAAAATGTTCCATATAGATGGAGCTGAGACGATTCCGTTCTTGTCGTTTAGGATCTTCCTGATAACCGAGTTTTTTGCTCCAGACCTCAAATTCAAACGTTTCTGGTTGTGTCCATTCGAAAGGTAATTGCGATAACCAATGAAGAGAATAGAGATCGATTGGGGTATTTTTATTGAGCTGAACTGAAAGTATCCATGGCAATATTTGTTGCAGCCAGTCCGGGGAGACGGGGGTGAAGTCAACACTGTCATCCAGTTGTGCCATCAGTTCAGTGAGTGTGTGGTCAGGCGCTAGATTCAATAACGTTTCCCGGATACCAGATTTAAAATCCAACATCATGTTTAGCTGGAGTATCTGACCATCCAGAGTGATTTTCATCATCATGCTGGCGCAATCATTGCCATCAACATGGGAAACGTATAATTCATGTATTACTGCCGCCGCCGGAGCTTTACTGTGCTTCATTGCCAGTTTTTTCCAGCGTTTTATATAACGCTTAATAGAAGGATGGCGGTTGAATCGGGTACACAGGTTGATTAGCTGTTGGGAGGATAAATGTGCCCATGCGGAGGAGGGACAACTATCCAACACTTGCGCACTGGCAAGTGCAACCGGCTCTTCAAAATACTGGGTTAACAGCAGAAGAGCATCTATGCCCCATGGATATTGGGTCACTTCTGACAGTAAATAGGGTAAAGCTTCGTGAGGTATAACAGAAAAACCATTTTCAAAGAACTCAATGAATTCGATGCCCGATTTAAGATCAAATTGATCAAGTAGCTGGCTTAATTTGAACGGTTGTTGGGGAAAGCTGGCGACATTAGTGTCGTCATCCTGTTTTGGTGTTTTCAGCAGCTGAGTAATGTCAGCTTGGATATGAAACTGATGTTTCTTCAATATTGATAAAAATAACAAAATACATTCATTATTGAGCTCGACGTTTTCTTTGGTATCAACCAGAATTTGCTCGATAGTTTCTTCAAATTGTTGTTTGGCTTCCGCCGGCAATTTGGTTGCGGTCAGTGCCAGTTCAGCGATAGCAACTTCAGCCCAACTATTGATGGCATCGCCTATATCGTCCATCGCTTCTTCAGGTATCGTTAACGCCATGTTTATCAGTAAAAATACGTTCTCTGGATCAGTAAACCATTGCATTTGTTCCGGGGTTAATTGGCGCTGTTTCTCAGGTTTATGAGAATATTCGTTTATTGCTGAGCATAATTTTTCAGGTGTGAGTTTCATCATAAGTCTCTTCATTTATTGAGTTGCAAATCAAGAAGAGTGTTCATGATTGATGCGACTAAATTCACCCTTCCTCCTTTGTACCCGCCATCTTTCAAGTTGCCGCTTTGTTGGCCACATTTTGAAATCTATTGGGTGTAATAACACTGACAGTCTAACCTGAATAACAGTTTAGTCTGGATTGAATATGTAGTATTTGTAAACTTGTATTGAAATTAATCGTAATGTATTTCACTGGCTGGCAAGGTCAGTAAGATGATGGCGTATTATAATGATAACGGGGAGGTTAAAAGAATGAATATTCGTATTGTTCCTAAAGAACAGTTGGGCAAAGAACGAATGAATGAAAGAAGTGCAGGTTTTATTCCACCATTGCTGTTTGCCAACCTGAAAAATCTGTATCAGCATCGTGTTGAGCGCCTGAAAATGTTGGCGACTGAGGACAACCCATTTTCAAGCTATCTGAATTTTGCTGCTGAAATTGTTCAGGCACAGCAAAAGGCTCAGTATGATAATCCCTTGAGTGTGGAATTAGATGAGATCCTTTCTCATGCCCGACAAGGAACCCGTGTTCCGCTGGATTGCAAAACCCTGAAACGTACCCGTCACTGGCACAGTGTCCTGCATTCTCTGATTGCGGAATTGCTGCCTGCCGTGCCTGAACATGTGAAACCTGCCCTCGAAAATCTGGCGAAAAATTCAGAGCAAGAATTAGAAGGGATGGCAAGTGCATTGCTTAATAGCGAATTCAGTAAAGTCAGTGCCGATCAGTCGGTGTTTGTCTGGGCTGCGCTGTCTGTTTATTGGACGCAAATGGCCAGTTTGATCCCCGGTAAAGCGCGTGCGGAATATGGTGAGCATCGCCAGTTTTGCCCGGTCTGTGGCAGTATGCCTGTTGCCAGTGTTGTTCAGATTGGGACTGGTCAGCGTCTGCGTTATTTGCATTGTCATTTGTGTGAAAGTGAATGGCACGTTGTGCGGATCAAATGCAGCAACTGTGAGCAAACCGGCGATCTGAATTATTGGTCACTGGATAGTGAGCAAGCGGCAGTCAAAGCAGAAAGTTGTGGTGATTGTGGCAGTTACCTGAAAATCCTTTATCAGGAAAAAGATCCGAATGTGGATGCGGTGGCTGATGATCTGGCATCACTGATTCTGGATGCCAAAATGGAAGATGAAGGTTTTGCCCGCAGTAGCCTGAACCCTTTTCTGTTTCCCAATGAATAAGTGATTAAGGGGACAGCGATGACACAGGAAATAAATTCGCTATACCGTCAGTTACCTTCCATCGATAAATTATTGCGGGAATCTGAAATCACTCCGCTGATTGAGATGCACGGGCAAACACGGGTAGTGGGTATACTGAGGGAAATGCAGGAGCTGGCGAGGGTCAATATTCGGGAACATCAACACTTGCCGGAATGGAATGGTAACTGGGTTGCTTCATTGCATCAAAGAATCAAACAAGAGAGCCTGTCAGCTTTGAGACCAGTATTTAATCTGACTGGCACGGTACTCCATACCAATCTCGGGCGGGCTGTGCTGGCGGAGTCAGCGATTGATGCGGTGACACAGGCAATGCGTTCACCAGTGACATTGGAGTACTCCCTTGATGGTGCCGGTCGGGGGCACCGTGACCGTGCCTTGGCAGATCTCCTGTGCACGCTGACAGGGGCAGAAGATGCCTGTATCGTCAACAACAATGCCGCAGCGGTTTTATTGGTATTGGCAACGATGGCTCAGGGAAAAGAGGTCGTTGTTTCCCGTGGGGAATTGGTGGAGATTGGCGGGGCATTTCGTGTTCCTGATGTGATGGTACAGGCGGGCTGTCGTTTGGTGGAAGTGGGCACCACAAACCGGACGCATCTGAAAGATTACCAACAGGCAATCAATCCAGATACGGGTTTGCTGATGAAGATACATACCAGTAATTACAGCATCGAAGGCTTTACTGCTGAAGTGTCGGGAGAGGAATTGGCGACGCTGGGCGCGGGATCTCAAATCCCGACAGCCATCGATCTTGGCAGTGGTTCCATGATAGATATGACACAATATGGCTTGCCTGCCGAACCCATGCCCCGGGATTATCTGAATCACGGCATTGATTTGGTGACTTTCTCCGGTGATAAATTACTGGGTGGCCCGCAAGCCGGCATTATTGTCGGCAAGAAACAGTGGATTGATGCTATCCAGCGTCATCCTCTGAAACGTGCATTGCGGGCGGATAAAATGACGCTGGCTGCACTGGAAGCAACATTGCGCCTTTACCAACATCCTGAACAACTCCATCAAAAATTACCGACGCTGCGTCTGTTGTCTCGTACGCAAAATGAAATCCATGATATGGTGCAGCAGCTCCTTCCCAAAATTCGGGATCATTACGGTGAAAAGTTTATTGTCCGTGACGAACCTTGTTATTCTCAGATTGGCAGTGGTTCTTTGCCTGTCGATCGCCTGCCCAGTTGGGCGCTGACTTTTGCTGCGATTGATGGGCGCGGCAGTACATTGGAAAATTTAGCCCACCAGTGGCGCAATTTGCACAATCCAGTGATAGGGCGTCTGTACGATGGGCGATTATGGCTGGATTTACGTTGTCTTGAAGATAGCGGCGCATTATTGCAGGCGTTGTTGTTATAACAGTTGTTGTTATAAAAGTTATTGTTATAGCAATGATTGTTATAAAAATGAATGCCATAAAAATTGTCGCTATAAAAATCGTTGTTATACAAATGAGCTGAATTACTATGATTTTTGCCACAGCAGGACATGTTGATCACGGTAAAACGACATTGATTCAAGCAATCACAGGGGTTGATACAACCCATTTACCGGAAGAAAAAAAGCGGGGCATGACTATCGATCTTGGTTATGCTTATTGGCCACAGTCGGATGGTTCTTCGCTGGGATTTGTCGATGTACCGGGCCATGAGAAATTTCTGTCCAATATGTTGGCGGGGATCGGGGGCATTGAACATGTCCTGCTGGTTGTTGCCTGCGATGATGGTGTGATGGCGCAGACACGCGAGCATCTGGCGATTTTACGTTTAATCGGACGGCCTGAAATTACGGTTGTACTGACCAAAGCGGATGGTGTTGAACCTGCCCGGATTGAGGAAGTCCGGCAACAAGCTGCACAGTTACTGGTATCACAAGGGTGGCAATCCGTTCCTTTGTTTGTAACAGCCGCCACCACAGAGGAAGGTATTGCACCACTCAGAGACTATTTACTTTCTGTCCATCAATCACAATCCGCTCACCAACACCATTATTCTCGTCAAAATTCGTATCATGAAAAATTAAACCAGCGCTTTCGCTTGGCTATCGATCGCGTTTTTACCGTTAAAGGGGCGGGGGTAGTGGTGACAGGAACCGCGTTGGCGGGGAGTATCTGTGTCGGTGATACCTTGTGGTTCACCGGCAGTGAGCAAACTGTTAGAGTACGTGGTCTGCATGCCCAGAATCGGCCAGCTGGGCATGCGCAAGCCGGGCAACGTATCGCATTGAATATTGTCGGAGATATCAGTAAAGAACAGGTTTCCCGTGGCGATTGGCTATTATCACAACAGCCCATGTCTGCGGCTGTCAAAGTGTTAGTGGAGATTGAAACTGATGCGCCGCTGCAAAATTGGCAGTCCCTTCATATTCATCATGCTGCAAGCCATATCACGGGACGAATTTCATTACTGAATTCCCTGACAGATACGCCAGTATTGGCTGAACTGGTGTTAGATCGCCCTTTATGGCTGGTGGAAAATGATCGCCTGATATTACGTGATATCAGTGCCAGAAAGACTCTGGCGGGAGCGCGGGTCATTAATCTGAATTCTCCGCGCAGGGGAAAACGTCAGCCCGAGTTTCTTGATTGGTTATCCCAATTGGCGAGAGCGAATACTCATGCGGAAAATCTCGCTTCTCATTTACCACGCGGAGCGTTATCTCTCAGCCACTTTGCATGGGCGCGTCAGTTAACAGAAAGCCAGCTCAACCACTTGTTGATAAAGATGGATGCCATCATTGCTGGGGACTGGGTTCTGTCAAAGCATAATGCAGTGCTGGCAGAACAACGGATATTGCAGATTCTGGCGGAATATCACGAGAAACATCCTGATCAACTTGGAGTGGGTAAAGCCCGATTGAAAAGAATGGCATTACCTGCACTGGATGAAACGCTGGTTTATACTCTGTTCAATCGATTACTTGAACGGAAAGCACTGAAGCAAACTTATGGAAGTTTGCATTTACCTGAGCATGGATTGGCATTTACTGCTGAGCAGGTGAGCCTTTGGTTAAAAGCGGAACCCTATTTCAGGGCCGAAGCGTGGTGGGTTCGCGACTTGGCTACGCAGATGGGGGAAGATAAAGATGTCGTGCGCCATCTTTTGCGGACAGCGGCGCAATTGGGGATTATTATCGCGATCGTGCCAGATCGTTATTATCACCGTCAGCGCATTCAGCAATTTGCTGATTTGATCCGTCAATATTATCAGGATAACGGAGGCATAACGGCTATGAATTTCCGCGATGAATTTAATATCGGTCGAAAATTAGCGATCCAGATACTAGAATTCTTTAACCGCACCGGCTTTACCCGCAGAAAGTCTGATTTACATGTTTTACGGGATGAGGGCATGTTTTAGCCGTGGTTTTTTAATGCCGTACCGATTGAACTCCTTTGAGTCAGAGGTGTCTTCATTGAGCGAATATACAGAATTTTATTTTCTGCATATTTGATAGCCTATGTTACTTTTTTTGGGTGAAGTCAAACTGAACTCATATATGGAATTCAATCAAGTATGAAGAAAAAAATAATCTCGGGGGTTTATCTTGGATTGCTGTTAATCGCTTCCTTGATAATCGTGTTTGAGAAAAGCGGAGATATTTATCCTGCGCTGGTGTCTGTCGGCGTATTCAGCGTTATCTTTGGTCTGGCTTTTTTCGTGTCAGCGCGCTGGCTATTTTCGGTTGTGTTGACTGGAACCCTATTTATCATCCTCAAATTCCTTAACCAGATAAAAGTTCATTACTACAAAGAGCAGCTGATGTTTTCTGATTGGAATGTCATTCTGGACCCTTCCAATCAGGAAACCTTACGCCATTATTGGCTGGCAGGTATTGCGGTAGCAGCGATGGTTGTCTGGTTAATATTCAACATAATATTGAGCTGGAAAGCGGTTCCTCCCACGCGGGGGATCAAATGGCGGCTTATCAGTATTATTCTGGTGGCGGCCAGTGTCTGGGGGATCAATCTGACGGTCAGAGCCTACCATGCTCAATGGCAGGAGGAATTACCAAAGGGACGGGGAACAGTGACCAATATGGTGATGTCAGCGATGGATGCACAATACCAACCACCACAATTTGGTACATCTGCTGACTATTTCTTACAACAGGCGAAGAAAGTGACGTTGCCGGAACCACAGTCAGATGTGAAACCCGATGTGGTTTTGTTATTGCAGGAGTCCACCGTCAATCCCTACCTTTATCAGTTACCTGCTAATGTTAAGTTGCCAGATCTTTATATGTTCCAACATGATGAGAATGTCAGTGCCCAAAGTCCGCTCAGGGTACAAACCTTTGGTGGAGGGACGTGGCTATCTGAATTCTCTGTTCTGACCGGATTGAATACAGATGATTTCGGCGTTCGCAAAAATGCGGTGTTTTATTTTGTTGTCGATCATCTGAAAAACAGTTTGTTCCGTGCGATGAAAGACAATGGTTATTACACGGTTGTGCTGACGCCATTTAATAAATCGGCCTATCATGCAGGGCATGCCTACAAAACATTGGGCGTTGACCGGATTATCCAGCCACAGGAACTGGGCTATCCGGCAAGCATCGATGAAAATCTGTGGACAATTTCGACACAGGATATGTTGTCTTACGTGAAAACCATTTTGGCGAAGGAAACAGACAAGCCGATCTTTATTTTCTCGCTGACCATGTACGAGCATGGCCCTTATGAAGAGAGCCACTTTGATGACTATGGTTTGACTGACAAAGTTGATAGTTCAAATGCGGTAGGTAAATTCAGCCATTATATGGAAAAAATCACGGTTTCTGATCCTGCCATCAAGGATTTCAGTGAGTTTGTTGCCAAGCGAGATAAACCAACTATTTTTCTCTATTTTGGTGATCATCAACCGAACATACATTTTGATCACTACAATTCTCCGTTATCTGATCCTGCACATATCACCCAATTTACTATGCGGGATAATCTGAAAGACGGAACTCCAATTACAATGGGCAATCTGACAGATATCTCTTTCCTTGGCGGGATGATTCTGGAACGAGCCCGCTTATCCACACCTGAATTTTATCAGGCGAATATGATCATGCGGCATTTGTGTGATGGTGAGTTGGATGATTGTCAGGATAAGGCTCTGATGGAGAGCTACAAGCATTATATTTACCAACAGCTGGGAGTGGCAGGCAAAGAGTAACGCGCCGCCATATTCTCCATTATCCCTTCTGTCAGCCAATAATTGCTGACAGAAGGGCATAATTTTAATTTATAGATAAATAGCCACAATGTGGGCGTTGTCCGTGAACCCAGATAATTTTTGAGGTGAAATGATTTCTGCTTTACATCCTACGGATTCAGATATGTGCCTGATATCTTCATAGGAATGGATTATTTCCCGGGACTCATAAAAATGTGTTTCGCCATTAATAATCACTTTTACTGTCATCTTAATTTCCCACTCTGTATCGCTCCATTCAGGTGGGGTGACTGGCCAATAACATTCCGCTTTACCCAGTTCCGAATCACTAATAATATGGCTATCTTCATGTATTTCAATAAAATTATTGAAAGTACTCTGCTTATGTACCTTAACGAAAAGTATGCCGTTTTTGCGGGAATGGTGTTGACACCATTTCAGTAACCACTGAATAGATTCTTTTGAGAAGTAACCAATTGAATATCTGAGTAACGTATAAATATTAAATTTCAAATCAGGAGGAATTTTGGGTTTATCAGCAGGCAAATGAGAAACGAAGTAGTTTGCTTCGTGTTGTATGCCTTTTGCAACGGAATACTTTTTCATACCCTCAGAACCATCAAGAGAATAAGCTTTACAGCCTAATTGGCTAAACGCTTGTGAGTGTCTTGCTGGTCCCGCTAATAATTCTAATGTAGTTATGTCATCAGGATCTGTTGGAGAGCTAAAATCGAGAAGAGAGTGGCATTGAGACAAAAAGTCTCTGTCTTTCGAAAATGCATCGTAGAACTCAGGATGTTCTGAATATAATTGACTAATGTCTTTCATAAATAATCCCTTCAGTAAAAGGTAATATGCCTCTTATCGTTCAATGTACTATTTTGTCAGTTATTTTTCTTTTTCTTAATAATTTGGAATTGCCTGAAAATTAAAATGATATTTTTGTGATTAAATAATGTATTGATTGTTTGCCGATCAGTAAATGTTGTTTTTTATACAAAAGAATCACTTTTGATGACAGGAAGATATGACAGACCAAAAGGTGATGGACAGTATTTGTACTGAATTCCCTCTGAAAACAGGGAGAAAAGTCAGTGGTGAAGGGTTTTATTCATTAATTTTTTATCAATTATAATTAATGTCTATATTTTGCGGAGAATTGAAATCAAGCCCATAAATATCACCACGACATAAAATCTCGCTGAACTCAATGATATCATTTTGTCCATTGAAACTTATCTGATGAATTTGCAGTAGTGGAGAATTCTCCGCGATATTGAGTAATTCGGCAAGCTCCGCAGGGCAGGCAATAGCTTTGATTTTGTGATTCACATTGGTCAGATGAATGTTTTCTTTCTCCCAATGTGCATACAGGGAGCCTTCCAGTAATTCAGGACAGGGCAGGTATTTCCGGGGAATATAGGTATTTTCAAGTGAAACTGGCGTATCGTTAGCAAGGCGAATACGGCGCAGTTCGGCAATGTGGTCGCCGATATTAAGGGATAATTTTTTCGCTATCTCTTCCGAAGCAGGGATAATATTCCTCGATAACCAGCAATTGGATACTGTTCCTCCCCCTTTAATGATTTGTGAGGTAAAACCAACAGCTTTATTGAGTGAAGAATTGCCCGATTTGGCGACCTGAGTGCCGATCCCTTGCTGGCGTATAATCACTTCTTTTTCTTCCAGAAGCTGCATGGCTTTACTGACCGTCACCCGAGATATGCTGAGTAATTCAGCTAATCGGCGTTCCGGTGGCAGAAAATCACCGACTTCCAATAACTGTTTTTCAATTGCCGCTTCAATGGCTTTTTGCAATTGGATATAGCGGGGGCTATTGCTTTTCTTTTCAAGTTGTTCGCGTACCCAGTCAACAAAGTGATTCAGCATTTTTTAAGCCCCGATTATTTGATGGCATAAGTTTACATTAGCCTGTACAGCAAGGTATATACCCTTCGTCTTTCAAGTTGCAGCTTTGTTATCTGTGTTCACTTACCCCAGTCACTCCAGCCCTTGCCGTCGCGTTGCGCCTTGAAATCCATTGGGTATAGCGTGTATTGGAATTAGATTGGCATCACATAATAACAAAATTGGACTTTCATTGGCCTTAATTGATGGATAAAGTATAAGCCTTGCTTATATAAGAAGTCGGGAGTTTAGAATCCTTTTTCTGTAATGTCCTGAATTATAACCAATTGATTTCAAGATAAAGCCAACAAAGCTGAGACTTGAAAGATGAAAGGGATTGCAAGAGACGTATTCTTCAAGCTCAGGGTTGATGTATGACATCGGCCTTGAAGTGGTATGGTGGTTTAAATGTCCGGCTGCCACGCCCGCTTGAAGAAACAGAGACTTCATCGGCTTATCATGGGCTAATCAAGTCGGTACGCTGCGCTCTGGTCATGGTGTCATGTTTTATGGGACTCCAATTAATGTGTGCGATTTTTTTGCGCCAACCCAGGGAAGAGAACCATAGGGTCCACGACCAGAGCCATTTTCAGGACGTTATCCGGTATCACATGTTCCCTACTGAGGTCGTGGTATAAGTTAGCAACACAACTCAGATAGGGTTTTTCTGCCTGGAGTCTTAAGTACGTCATTTAAACAAGAAGTTTTAAGACAGTGATGGAAAACACAAATGAGTACACAGAAAAATAGTCAACGGTTCTGGAAGATAGAACGCACAGGTATAGATATTGTTCCTTCCTCAGAACGTACAGGTACACCACTGGATTTATTTTGGGTCTGGTCAGCCGCTAATATTGGCATTCTCGGCATTGTTTACGGTGCCATCATTGTCTCCTTCAAACTCTCCTTTCTGCAATCCGCCCTGGCAGCATTAGTAGGGCTTTCCAGTTTTGCATTGGTTGGCTATGTCAGTTTCAGTGGCAAACGAGGAAGAACCACAACTCTTACCCTTTCCCGCACGATTTTTGGTATTAAAGGTAATATTGCCCCGACGGTGATTTTCTGGTTCATCTCCATGGGGTGGGAGTCCATCAATATTGTTACGGGTACTTTGACCCTTTCCGCGTTATTTCAGGCTTTCGGACTTGCTGAAAGTACGCTGTTGACTGTCGCCAGCATGATATTATTTTCAGGCCTATCAATAGGTGTCACGCTGCTGGGAAAAGAGATGGTCATTGCTATGCAGCGATGGGTTACCCGCGTTTTCGGGATCATGACTCTGGTTGTGGTGTTTTACATTCTGATGACAACAAATTGGGAATCGGTGTTGTCCATGCCATCAGGTAGTTGGTTAACGGGATTTTTGCCGGCAGTCTCAGTAGTTGCTGCGGGAAGCGGTATAGCTTGGGCGGCCTCAAGTGCCGATTATAGCCGTTTTCAGAATGAAAATTCGTCCGATGCAAAGGTTTTCACCGCAGTAACCACAGGCGGTATGCTCCCTCTGGTATTGTTATTATTTGCGGGAATTTTGCTCTCTGTTCAATTACCTGACCTTCCCAGCTCAGATAATCCTATTGCCCACATTGGCTCCATCTTGCCGGATTGGATGTTGATCCCTTACCTGATGACAGCCATTGCAGGCATAATCATTATGGCAGTCATGAGCCTTTATTCTGCCAGCTTGAACTTATTGACATTAGGAATAAAAATAAAACGAATCCATGCGGTTACCATTGATTCGATGATTGTGTTGACTGTCGCGATTTATACCCTGTTTGTTACCGGCGACTTTATGGGGCCATTTATCGCATTCCTGATATTCTTCGGTGTCTTTTTGGCATCGTGGGAGGCGGTATTCTTGCTTGACTATATCGTGATCCGTCGAAAGCAGGGGTATTGTTCGGATAAATTGTTCAATTACATTGGCCCGAATGGCGGCATTAAGTGGATACCCATATTGTGCTGGCTACTGGGAGCATTGGCGGGTTTTCTGGTGACGAAAAATGATTTCATTAGTGGTCCGTGGGCAGTTGGGATTTTTGCGAATTCCAGCCTTGGCTTGTTTCTGTCATTTTTTGTCAGCTTTATCTGTTATGGTCTGTATTTGATGTTGAATAGGGATAAAAGATGAAAGAGCCTTTACTGCCTGTCGTTGTGGTGGGATCTGCAACAGGGGATATTGTTCTTAAGTTACCTGAATTGTCCCATGATGGTGAATATTGGGAAGCGGAAGAAGTTGATCGGCAAGTTGGTGGCTGTGCATTGAATGTTGCCCGCGCCCTTTGCCGTCAGCAAACCCCGGTTATCAACGGCATATTTGTGGGGAATGGGGCTTGGGGGAAGAGTGTCGCAACAGAAATGGAAAATCTGGGTTTAAGGGTGACCTTGCGCCATCCCACAAAAGACAATAGTTGGTGCTTTGCCATGATGAAACCTGATGGCAAACGCATCTATGTTTCTGTCCCCGGTTGTGACGATGCCTGGAATACAGAGATTCTGGCGACTATCCCACTGCCGGAACAGGGATTTATTTATACGAGTGGTTATGAATTAGCGAATCCCACTGCGGGTGATTTACGCGAATGGTTATTGGCCTCGCCTGCTAGCCTGACTTTGGTATTAGATTTTGGTCCTCGTCTGGTTGATATTGACCTTGAATTTATTCAGGCATTACCTGTGGATAGAACCATGCTCAGCTTAAATAAAGATGAGATTGCCTTATTGTGTGGCGATGGTGATCCCATGATACAGGCCAATCGCTATGCAGATGAACATGGCTTCACGATCATTGCTCGCGTCGGTGCAGAAGGGGCATGGATATGCCAGCCAAACCACCAGCCTGAACATGTGCCTGCTTATAAAGTTCGGTTTGAGGATGGGATTGGTGCCGGAGATGCACACTGTGGTGGTATGTTGGCGGGATTGTCTCAGGGCATGTCGTTACGGGATGCCGTGGATCTTGGAAACCGCGTTGCAGCCATAGTTGTCAGCCTTCCTGGTGCCAATGGAGCACCAACCAAGGGTAATCTGAACGATTTCGCTTTTGGCTGAGTCATCTGAAGAGATAGACATAAACAAAACCTACGCAATTGATACTGCGTAGGTTTTATCAGAGATTAAGTCAATGGTGTGATGTGATAGGCACAGCGTCGATTACCACTGAGAATAAATTCGGTTCTTTCCACATTGGCTTGCAGTATTTCGCGAAAAACATTCAACTCTGTTCGACAAAATCCTTGGCAGATTTTAGCTGCGAAGCAGATAGGGCAATGGTTTTCAAAAAACAAAATAGAGCCATCTTTTTCATCAACATCATAATGGGCCATATAACCTTCCCGGCTGCGGATAGCGACCAGACGCTCAACTCTTTCCTGTAACTCTGTGGCACCTTCCATTATCTTTTTATAGTTGGAAAGTGCCTCTTTCTCGCGGACACTGATAATCAAATCCAGGGCTGTTTCGCCTAATTGGTTGCGAATAATTGTAATCAATTGAGCTGTTAACTCTGCATGAGTATCAGGGAATAGGGCATGACCTTTCTCCGTGAGATACCAGAGTTGAATCGGGCGGCCGACCCCCTTCGCTTCAGATTTCCCTTTAATCAACCCCTCTTTAGCCAGCTTCACAAATTGTTGACGGGCTGCTTCTCCTGTTGTTCCCAATAGTTTGCCGGCATCAGAGGCTTGTAAGGCACCTCGAGTTTTTAGAAGCATCAATAACTTCTCACTCACTGTCTGTCCTGCGATTATTCTATTTTCCAAGTCAGTGCTTGACATATTGTTGATTCCGACATTAATTTATTACAAGATTTATCTTGTTTAATTTAGCCTAAGATTTTTCACAACTCAACCTGTGTTCAGGACAATAATGATGATAATGACTGAGGAAAGCCGCTGGAGAGATCTTTTTTCCAGCAAAAATGCGCCGAGTGCAATAGTGCTTTCACTGGGTGTGGGATTGATGGCGATCAATACCTTAATTGCGATTACTATTTTACCTTCCATTGTGAAGGACATAGGCGGGTTAAATCTCTATGCCTGGAATACGACATTGTTTGTCATGGCATCAATTATTGGTTCTATCCTTTCTGTGAGATTACTCAGTGTGTCAGGCGCAAGAAATGCTTATTTGGTTGCGGCATTGGTCTTTTTCATCGGCAGTTTGATTTGTACTCTCGCACCTACGATGGAAATTATGTTGATAGGAAGAACCATTCAGGGATTGGGAGGTGGATTTCTATTTGCTCTTTCTTATTTGATGATTAATCTGGTTTTTGAACAATCACTCTGGCCCCGGGCCATAGCGCTGATTTCGGGGGTGTGGGGGGTATCGACGTTAATCGGGCCGGCCATTGGTGGTCTTTTCGCTGAAATGAATGCGTGGCGCTATGCGTTTGGTATTATGATTCCCGCCATTTTGCTCTATGCCTTATTTGCCTATCTGATTTTGCCTAAAAAGCAGGAACAAAACAGAACCAAAACGCCATTGCCGACGGTACAATTGATTTTGCTATCAACGGCTATTTTGGTGGTTTCCTCGGGAAGTTTGTCACAAGATGTACGGATCAATATTATCGGCGTTGCGGTGGCTGTGATATTGGTATTCTTACTGATCATTTATGAACGTCGCACTTCGGCGAGATTATTACCTGAAAATACCTTTAGTTTTCGTTCACCCCACATGATTTTATTTGCCACTATTTTTCTCTTGATGCTTGGCTTGGCGAGTGATGTTTTTGTCCCCTACTTTTTGCAAATTCTGCATGGACAGTCTCCTTTGGCTGCTGGTTATATAGTGGCTTCCGCAGCACTTGGCTGGACATTAGGAGAAATGCTCAGTGCCAGCTGGCAGGGCGCGAAAATGCGATTTTCGATTATGAGTGGCCCTATATTCATGTTGATTGGCATGTTATTGCTGTTTGTTATGCTGCCATTCCAATCAGCAGGAGAGTGGCAAATAATGGTGTTGATCACTTTAGGGCTAGGGTTATTTGGCTTTGGTGTAGGTTTCGGCTGGCCGCATCTTCTGACACGTATTTTGCAGGTTTCCAGTAAGGCGGATAAAAATATTGCTGGTTCATCCATTACAACCATTCAGTTATTTTCCTCTGCATTTGGCTCTGCCTTGGCAGGAATGATCGTCAATATATTTGGTTTTTATAAACCCGGTGGCGTAGAAGGAGCTGTTTCATCGTCCTATTGGTTATTTTTGATCTTCTCCATTGCACCAATATTGGCATTATTGACCGCATATAAATCAGCAAAAATTAAAGTAGAGAAATAAAATTATTATCAACGGCATTATCGTAAAAATAATGCTGTTTTATTCATGGTATGTAACCGGATATATCAATGCTTTACAGTTTGATAGAGGTTATTTGCTGATAATAAAGCATTTTTTCATACTATTTCTATTTTAGATTTTGGTTATATTGGTGGGAAATTATTTCCCCACCAATAATTTATTAAGCAATTCTCTGATTAGCGACGGATAATTTCATCAAAAATTCCGCCTGTAGCAAAATGTTCCTTCTGCGCTTTACCCCAGCCACCAAAAACTTCATCAATCGTAAAAAGTTTCAGTTCAGGAAAAACAGCACGGTATTTTTCAGCGATGGCTTTATCGCGAGGACGATAATAGTTTTTGACTGCAATTTCCTGCCCGGTCGGGGAATAAAGATATTTCAGATATTCTGTTGCCAATTCACGTGTTCCTCGCTTATCAACCACTTTGTCGACAACGGCAACGGTAGGCTCTGCCAGAATAGAAATGCTTGGTGTAACAATTTCAAATTTACTTTTTCCCAAGGCATTGTTCGCCAGCAGTGCTTCGTTTTCCCACGCAATCAGCACATCACCAATTCCGCGCTCCACAAAGGTATTTGTTGCACCACGGGCACCAGAATCCAGCACTTCAACATTTTTATAAAGTGTTTTTATGAACTCTTTGGCTTTATCTTGATTCTGATTGTTATGCTCTAACCCATATCCCCAAGCGGCCAAATAATTCCAACGTGCGCCACCGGAGGTTTTGGGATTCGGTGTAACGACGGAAACATCAGGGCGAATTAAATCTGACCAATCTTTTATCTGTTTGGGATTTCCTTTCCTCACTAAAAAAACGATGGTTGATGTATAAGGTGCTGAATTATCTGGCAGACGTTTAAGCCAATTTTTATCAATGCGCCCACTTTCTGCAATGGCGTCTACATCATATGCCAGTGCTAAAGTCACCACATCCGCTTGAAGGCCATTGATAACCGAAGTTGCTTGTTTACCTGAGCCACCGTGTGATTGGCGGATCTTTACATCATCTCCGGTTTTTTGATGCCAGTATTTGCTGAATGCTTCATCATACTGCTGGTATAATTCACGGGTCGGATCATAGGATACATTCAAAAGTTGAACCTCTTTCGCCCATGAATTGCCCGTCACAATTGCCAACGTCAGCAAAAATACCGCCGATGCGGAATATCTTCTTATATTTAACTTTATAACTCCTGTGTTCATGATCACGGTGACATGCTCCCCTAAGCTATTATCATTTTTCACCATAAAAACTGACAGAAAGCGTTATGACACTGAAATAATTTAAAATTTCTTCTTATACGTAAGAAGAATATGCACGATTTATTTCAAGATGCAGCGTAGCCAACAATGCTGCATCTTGAAAGGCGATAGGGGGATATGAGAAATAAGACAGCCACATTATGTGGCTGCCTCAGAAGATGAATTTTGCAGATTAATAAGAAAGATGATGAAAGGATTAGTAGAGTTTTTTCGCTGTATCCAGCCAGTCTTTCTTGAAGATACGCTGCATATTCTGAACCGCGTCAATGATATCGTGATGAACAAGTTTCTCGTTCTGAATACCAACACACCTGCCTCCGTGTCCTTCCAGCAGTAACTGCACTGAATAAGCACCCATGCGGGAAGCAAGAATACGGTCATAGGCGACCGGTGCACCACCACGCTGGATATGCCCCAATACCGTTGCCCGGGTTTCATGGCGGGTTTCTGCTTCAATATATTTCGCCAACTCTGCAACATCACAAACATGCTCAGTAATGGCTACAATCGCGTGACGCTTGCCTTTTTGAATCCCAACCTTAATTTCAGCCAGCAGTTCTTCTCTATCGAATGGTGTTTCACCTTCAGGTAGTACAATAAACTCACATCCACCCGCAATTGCTGCCGATAAGGTCAAATCACCGCAATAACGTCCCATAACCTCAACAATCGAGATACGTTTGTGGGAAGTAGAGGTATCACGCAGGCGGTCGATTGCTTCAACTACCGTTTCCAGCGCCGTGAAATAACCAATGGTGTAATCCGTGCCTGCGACATCATTATCAATCGTTCCCGGTAAACCGATGCAAGGGAAGCCCGCTTCAGTCAGTTTTTTCGCACCTAAATAAGAACCATCACCCCCAATTACCACCAGCGCATCAATATCATTTTTGCGCATATTTTCAATGGCAATTTCCCGAACCTTATCATCCCTGAATTCAGGAAAACGGGCTGAACCCAAAAAGGTGCCACCACGATTAATCATGTCAGAAACACTAAAGCGGTCGAGCTTCTTCATGCGGTTTTCATACAACCCCAGATAGCCATCATAAATGCCGTAAACTTCTAACCCTTCGGTTAAAGCGGCACGAACAACACCACGAATAGCGGCGTTCATGCCAGGGGCATCCCCGCCACTCGTTAAGACTCCGATTCTTTTAATCTTGTTGATCATGATGACCTCTGACTTGTAGATATATTATTTGTCGGTAAAGTATTTGCCAATCTGCCGACGACTGCTTGTGTAGGAAGACTTACAGCGATTTTACGAAACCTGATATGTCACTTTATTAGCTGAATTGATTCAATAGTACCTATGATACGGAAAAACACTCAGCCTGCATTAAGATTATGTCTATTTTTTGATGATCTTTTGATTATGGGTAAATTCACCATCAATCCCAACGGTTTTTATGTTCTTCAGGTACAAGGGAACAAGGATCTTGGTGAATAATAATATCGGCACCCGGAAACCTGTTCCGCAATTTATTTTCAATGCCTTCAGCCAAAGCATGGGCCTGTACCAATGGCAGATTATCATCTATCTCCAGATGGAACTGGATAAAACGAATTGGGCCTGATTGACGGGTTCGGAGATTATGTCCACCTGATATGCCAGGATAATTTTGGATAATCTCGATAATCTCTTGCCGCTCTTCATCCGGCAAAGCGCGATCAAGCAAAGACTGTACAGCATCATATCCCATTCTTAACGCACTATAGAGGATATAGCTCCCAATCCCCAAAGCAAACAGTGCATCTGCACGTTTAAATCCATACAGGCTCAAAAGTAGCGAGACCAAAATTGCCCCATTCATCAATAGATCGGATTTATAATGCAACATATCAGCGCGAATGGCCTGACTTTGAGTTTTATTGATCACCCATTTCTGGAATGTTACCAAACATAACGTTGTAATCAGGGCAATGACGATCACCCAGATACCTATTACCGCATGTTCTAAAGGCTTGGGGGAAAATAAATGCTGAAGGCCTGTCAAAAACAGAAAAATCGCTGAACCGGAGATAAACATACTTTGAGCCAGGACTGCTAGTGATTCGGCCTTACCATGCCCAAACGTATGCTCTTTATCAGCAGGTTGAATTGAATAACGCACAGCAAAAAAATTGGTCAGAGATGCAGCCAGATCTACCAAAGAATCCACCAGCGCTGCTAATAAGCTCACTGAGCCTGTCAGCCACCATGAAAAAATTTTTACGATCAATAACACACTGGCCAGCACTGTTGCTGCTAACGCAGCGGTACTGACCCATCGCCCATAATTTATACTCATCGACTACAGCCCTTTGGTTATTTAGTCAGTCTCAGGTATAAAAGTAGCGCGTTAAGTGGAAAAATATAGGGGCTGCGAAGCAAAGTGAGTCAATTCTATCCAGCATCCCGCCGTGTCCTTCAATAATTCCACCGAAAGTTGGGTATCCTTATCTCCTTGAGGCAAAATGACAGTAATAAGATTTTTTAATTAGTGATGCCATAGAGCGTAAGGTAATTAAGATTGGTCAAAATAACAACAGGTTGGGTGGGGATAATAAATCACTCTTGTATTGAAAGAGGAATTTCCTTTTGAATTTCATAGGATGGGAGAAAAATGTTTCAGGATTTATGAGATTACATTTTTGTTCGTGCCTGTATTACTAAAATAATACAAAATACTAATCAGAAACCCACTTCCTGTTCTGGTATGCTTATGTTGAAAGAAAACGTTAAAAATCATCTGTCTTGGAGTACATTTTGTGTCGGTGGTTACATCGCACTTGTCTACGTAACGGGTATCACACGCTATAAGAACTTATTTTTTGCTTTGATAGCAATAACTGCACTCTATATGCTTATTAAAAATCCCAAAGGATGCGTTGCTGCACTGAAGAATAATATTGTGTTAGCTTTGGGATTATTAATTTTGACTTATCTCTATTCGATAGTTATTTCGCCTGATCCCAAGCTCAGCTTCAATGAGCTTAAAACACCTTTTTTCAGAGATGTCGTTCTCTCCAGTGTTCTGATTACGTTAGCATTAAGCCATACGGATAAACTTAAAATCCAGAAAATGATTATTGGTTCATTTTTGCTTGGATTGTTATTTATCACGCTAAAAGAAATGTACCTGTTTTATCAGGATTATCAGAATAATATCATGCCATTCACGACCTATAACCACCGTAATATATCAGATGGCATAGTGTTCTTTTTCCCCGCACTTGTCGCTCTTTGGCATTTTCAAAACAAGAAAAATTATGTTCGTTTTGTGTTGACTACTCTGCTTATTGTATCTGTATTTTTTGTATTACTTGGAACGCTTTCCAGAGGTGCCTGGCTTGCAGTTTTTGTCATGTTTTTCATAATGATTGTTATGAACAAAAATTGGAAAACCTTAATTACCGGCATTGTTATTATTGGCTCTGCTATATTTATCATCAAATCTGACTATCTCATGAAAGGTTCTACTTTGACTTATAAGTTGGAACAAACAGATAGCAGCCATCGCTATAGCAATGGGACACAAGGATCTGCCCTAACTTTAATTTTAGACAATCCAATCAAAGGTCATGGTGCGGGTAACAAAATCTATGACCAAATTTATAACGATAACGTTCAAAATTATCCTGATTGGACCTTTAAAACATCGCTTGGTCCCCACAATATTTTCCTGACTGTTTGGTTTGCGGCTGGAGTATTCGGGTTAATTGCCTTTTTATTTTTAATCTTCTCGTATCTGAAACAATCTACTCAAGAATGGGTAACAAGTAATAACGGTAATAATCAGGCCGCATTAATCTTATTTATCTCTTTCGTTGGGTATTTTATTGTCAGAGGGAATTTTGAAAGTATTCATTTGAATATCTTAGGTATCTATCTTGGCTTACTGGCTGCGTTGTGTCAGCAAAGATGGCGTGAAAGAAAGCAGAAAACTGAAGCATAAGTTAACTACTCTGAGGGCTATTCAACACTTTTGGATAGCCCATTAAAAATGGTTAAAACCACTCAGCTAACGCTTCTGACAGAGACATACTGACATTAGTCCAATCATATTGGTTTATTGCCGTTTCTTTGGCATTCTCAGCGATAACGTTTAAATTATTATTCAACAAGGTAGACAAAATATCTTTGGCAATAGATTCCGGAGACAAAGGTTCTTGCAATAAAAAACCGGTCCTTTCAGGGATCACAAACTCCTTTATTCCACCTCTTGGACTGACCAAAACGGGGACTCCACATGCCATTGATTCTAAGGCAACCATGCAAAAAGCCTCTTCCCCTAATGAAGGCACGACGGTTAAATCAGCAAGTGGATATACCTGATGCATATCTGCCGGAAGCATACTCCCTGCGAGGATACAGATATCAGTCATTCTTGAAGCTTTATCCAGCACTTTTTTCCGATAAATTTCGCGTTCACCTTTTTTAGTGGTTGAATGATCTCCGATCATCAGCAACTTTATATTTTGATGTTTTTTATGTAGTAAACCTGAGCTTCGCTTAAGAAGGGAACTAAAGTGCCTGAGGCACGATCAAAGTTTTTGCTAAAGAAAACAAAATCGTGGAGATCCTCAGGCATGTATAATTTAGAAGAACTTTACTGCTGCGTCGAT
>NZ_CAWQTY010000021.1:0-4780 GCF_963897815.1 Xenorhabdus sp. Sc-CR9 | reverse complement strand
GGGTATTGATGTTATGATTGGCATGACTCAGTCCATTTTGGGATTTGTTTTGATTTGGCGATTAATCAGATCGCGAAAATCGGACTGAGTTCCCTTCAAGTGATCTACTATTTTGAAATCTTATTTAGAATTCTTGATGCAGATAAACCCAGTTCATGTTTAAGAGAATTATCTTATTTTATTTTTAAGCAGAATGAATTATCTAAGTTAAATTATATTTTAATTCAATCAGATGGACATGTATTGGTTAAATCCAGTCCTACAGATGTGACTTATAGAGGAAGGCCAAATAAACCGTGGAAAGATGTTGATAGAATATATGAACCTTGTAAGGTTTATTCCAGTTTTGATAAATTGATAAAACAGGGTGAAGGTATCAATAACAATAAGATATCTAATCATATTCATAACTCAAATGATGCAGGTTTGTTTGTCAGAATAACAGGCACTAATGATAATAGTGATGCTACTAAAATAAAACTGGGTTCAAAAATTATTCTGACCTTATATATTAATTCGAATACCCAAACAATAAATCATGTTTTTAACGGCAATATGCCGTATCAACCAGATAGCGTAGGCGGAAAAACAGCGACCTTGAAATTTGATATACCCTATAATTTATTGAATAATAATCTGGCTTTTCCGTATCATGATGGTGAAATTTTCTTTGATTATCAAATCGGTGATGATAATGAGCGTGATATGACATATGGTGGTATCTGGTCAGGTCATATTGTTACTTTTTAAAAGACAAAAACAAAAAAGATTAAAATAATATTTCTTTAATGACTTAGTAAGACTTAACATTTGAATTATTTATTTTTCCATTAATTTGGAATATATTTTTTTGGAAAATTTTATCAAAAAGGTAGTTTATGAGCCCAAAAAATAAAAATTCTTTGTTGCCGCCCAAGTTTCGTCAAGCTAATTCTGATGGTATAATTAATATCCCTGAAATAATAGCTATGGGTGTTAAGTATATAGTGATGCAGGTAGATAAATATCAACAGGTGGAACTATTAGATAAGATAGAAGGAGAGATTTATTTAAAAGATAATATCAATGATAAAGTAAAGAGTATTCCTTACTATGTAACACCAGATAAATTAGATGATGATTTTTATTTTTTATTTTTTTATGTAAGTGAGATAAATGTATTTGGCTTATGCGAGGCAAAATATACAGTAAAAGATTTTGATGACAATTATCTTTATTCACTAACTTCAAATATTACTATTCTAGGAGGTAATGATATGGGTAATTCAGATTATGAGCTTGTTTTTAAAGATGCTAAGAAATCCATATTGAATTTACATTTAATCAGTAAATATCATGGAGTTAGGGTTCGTGCTAAATTTAAAAATTTGGCGGTTTCTGATACTATCGTTATTACAGCATCTATTTTCGATGAAAATGGTGGAGAATTAAATTCTCTTAAATCTGAAAGTATAGTATTGATACAAGAACAAATAAATTCTGGTTATGTAGATTGTATATTGAAAACAGATAAAGTGAATATTTCAGAAGTAAAATACATTGTCGCAAATTTTTCTGTTCTCAATAAAAATATAGCTTCCGGTTGTTCAAAAATTTCCATCTTTAATGATTTTGATAATGTCAATGTTAAAGTACAAATAACCAAAAATATTGGTGCCAGACCTAGCAGTGATCAAGATATAAAACCTTTTTTAACAGCAGTAATATATACAGATTTAAATAATAGCAGTAGTGGTAAGCTTATTAATGCTCAGCTAACAAACGCCCACTTTAGTGATGATTCTAATAATACATTGCTGAGTGATATAGATGAGAATGGTGTGGGTTATCTTAATATCTATAGTGATGATATTACTAAAAACAGTATGTTAATACTTAACTATACAGATCCTGTTATTGCTTATAAGATCCCGCTCGATTTCTCAAATTGGTTGACACCTCCAGATGGAAAACTGATCTATACTTATAGTTCTTATGGTGTTGCAGATGGCGTTTGTCAATGTTTTCTTCTTATTAAAATTCTTTCAAATAAAATTACTGATATTATAGTGAAATTCGATGATTCCAATATTAGTATTAATGAATCTACTAATGTTTTACAAATATCTAATCCTGATAGTAATAAGATGCTCATTTATGCGTTGACATCTAATAAAGCGGTTCGATCTCAGTTCACTATTAATGTTGGTGGCATTTCGATGCAGCAAATTAATAATACTATTGTTTTTGTCGATCCACTTACATTTTGAGTAGAATAATATGAATATCTTAGTCAGTTTTTCTCAAAGTTATGACCTTATCCAAGGAAGGTCTGCTACTAATTTTCAGGCTACGGTCTATGAAGAGTTTATTACATTGGTTGATTTAGGATTAATTTTTGAATGTTCTTTGGGTAGCTTTGTCGTGAATGGCAAGGACACAGGTCAAAGAAAACTTTCTTGTCATACAGATAGTACAGGGGAAGCCTCTGTAGTGATCATAGGCCCGGATGTCGGTGGTGATGGTCAGTTAACTGTTTTTCTTCAGGAAAGTGGTCAAAAGATTGGTGTACAACCTTATCATTTCAAGGCGACGGCACATTACACACTTAATTTTAATGTCATTAATGACTATGCAATGGCTGATGGTGTGCAGAGTAATAAAGTGAATGCGATTCTTACTGGGACAGGTTCAGGAGTGAATCTTTCCAAACGTAAATTGGATTTAAGTGTTACAGGTTCTGCTTCTTTTGAGAAAAGTCAGTTAGTGCAGTCCACTTCTGTGGATACTGATGCAGCAGGAAATGCAAGTTTTGAACTTTATAATACAAATAAAGAGGGGGAAATTGTAACACTCACTGGTTTCTTGAATACCGATGTAACAGCTTATGCAACTGAACCACTCCATTTTCAGCGTAATTTAGATTGCGACGCTTTTCCTCCTGACAATGGAGAATATATTAGAACAATATTTACTTATTCTATCAATAATCAGCAATATCTCTTCCGTCAGCGTGAATGTGACCACTTGGTGACTGTACATAAGCTGATTGCAGGCGGGCAGCAGGGTGAACAAACGTCCACCGGACAGAAGTGGGTAAATTTTTATGATCTAATCTTCCCTTTTGTACTTGAGGAAAAGCAGTATATTTTGGGGCTGGCTAAGAATTTTATTAATACGTCAAGAAATACATATAAAACTTATTGGATAATTGCAAAATTAGATGGAAATGGTAACAAAGAAATCGTTGATTGTGGTTATTTTGGCAGTGATTACGATGTAGGGTTTGCATATCAGGCGGGGTCGGGGAAGTTTATTTATCTTCATAGTAAAGATAAAAATGTCAATGATAAGTATCCTTATATTATATATGAAATTCTTCCGAGCGGAAAAATGGGAAAATCAACAACACAAAACGATTGGGATAATTTCTATGGAGCGACATTTTTCTTCTCAATGGAAGGGAAAGAATATATGTATCTCCATGCGAAAACTGATCTTAGTGCGCTTACTTACGAATTGAGTAAAGATGGAAAAGTCGGTGAGCAAAATAGTTCTAATATTTGGGCGTATTATTATTATCCGCAGTTTCCATATTTTATTAAAAATACGTGTTATTATGCGGGTCAAAGATTCAGCGATAATTATTGGTTTTCCAGTTATATATACAGAGGGGGAAAACCTGATCCTATCAGTGAACATCAAGATCCGTGGGATACGAGTTATCAATATCAGGTTCCATTCTCTATTGGTGAACACCAATATTTTTTGAGGCAGGATCAGAGTAAAGATCATTGGTATATTACAGAAATTCTTGCTGATACCGAAATGGGAAGTAATACCGATTCCAGTGCTAATCACTAATCTCTGTAATATTGCGATCCAATTACCTGTTATCAATGTTTTTGAAAATTATCTATGTGAAAAGAAAGTAATATACATATTTATCACTGTATGAGAAAAGCCTAAAAATCGGTGTTTTTAGGCTGATTAAATCACTAACTTTAAATTGTGTTTCGAAAGATTTTTAAGAGAATATGCTTTTTTTCCTTAGATAATGTCGTCATAAATTATTTTGTGCGATAATAAGATTTGCATTCCATAAACAGAGTGAACTAACCATGAGCACGCCTGCATACCGCCGCCACGATATTTCCGAACATGTCTGGAATTTACTTGAACCCCACTTACCGGGTCGAAAAGGCGCTTGGGGACGGGTTGCTTACGATAATCGATTATTTATTAATGCCGTATTTTGGATTTTACGTACGGGGGCGCCTTGGCGAGATTTACCGACCGATTACGGTGATTGGAAAAATACGCATCGCCGTTTTTGCCGGTGGCGGGACAAGGGCATATGGGAAGGGTGACTCGAGCAACTCATTACTGAGCCGGATTTTGAGTGGTTAATGATTGATGCCAGCCACTATTCCCAATACTACACACCTTTTTCCCTTTTCGACACACCCAAATAAGCTGGAGGCCTTGTCTTATCCGGCCTGCGGCGATCGGGGATCAGTTAGGTTTATATTAGGATCTATTAAGGATCTAATTGTAGAATATGTGGATAAGTTATATGTAAATTCTCGTTAACACGCTCACTAATAAAAATTAAGTGAGAGGTCATCTAAATGGCGTCGTCATGAAATACTCAACCAAAGAGCAAGGCAGCGAATTTGGACTGCGGCAAGAAACGATGCACTGTTTTTGGCGTAACGGGTCGCTATACCACGCCAGCGCTTCAAATGGAGAAAAGCGTTTTCAACCAAATGCCTGAGTCGATAGAGCTCGCGATCATATT
>NZ_CAWQTY010000020.1:0-4835 GCF_963897815.1 Xenorhabdus sp. Sc-CR9 | reverse complement strand
GAACGCCCATTGCGATGGATCCCTTTCACGGCGGAACAAGAGGGGCAAGTCACATCAATCTTTGCCATTTGAATGTTCTCCAAATAGACAGACTATACATGATTCAATAGATTGATGTCACGACCCAGTTTTAGATTGTGCGTATGCTACCCATTTGTCATAACCACGGATAAACTGAATATCATCCCATCTGATTGGAGAATTATGATGCCCAGCAGATGAAACGCATACTACTCTCCCTCCAGATCGAATATTGTCCCATATGAGATTCACCAGTACATAATGACCAATATGATTTGTAGCAAACGTATTTTCTCTGAATTTTTTATTTGTATAGTTAATCCAAAGTTTCATATCATCTTCAGATGCCAAAAAATCTTTTTTAGCTGATAGTGCATGAATTTCGCAATTAACCCTAGGGTAAATTACTCGCTCATAGTGACTTAATATTCTGAGATCGTTGATAATTTTGTATTTTTCTTTCTTTAATCTGGTTGGATTGTTTAAAACTACTGTAGGCAATCCTCCCAAACGAACAATGTTTTCGAATGCATTATCTCCTGAACTAAATATCGTAGATTTAACTAATAATTCAGGCGGCTTACATGCAGATACAACTAATTTATGAATATTTAGTCGATTACCACATAATATTGCCAATTCGTAGGCAATGATAGCTCCAATACTGTGACCAAAAAAAGTTATTTTTCCCTCAAGCTCTTTGAGCTGTATTTCTAGGTTTTCCAACAAAGCCTTAAAAAAGTGGTAGAGTTTTAATTCGCTACTTGAGTAGTTCATAGGAATAATTCTCACTCCTTTAGATAAATGCTTTTTAACAATATCAAAGGAGCTTTTATTTCCACCTGCGTATGGAAAACAGACTAATACATTCTGTTTACTCATGAGAAATCCTATTATAACAACCTTTATTACCTATATCTATTTAATACTAAAAACCGATGATGTCAGACAGAAAACATCTGATAATTTATTCACGAACATATAAATATATCTTGACGCAAATCATGACATTCAATAGACACACACGTCAACAAAAAGCGCAAACATATTGAGTTTATGTTTACATATAATGTAAAAAAATTATGTATTATAGAAAAAACACCTTTCCCCTAAAGTGATATCATGATGAAAAAAAATAAATAATTTTCACAAACACACAAAAATTAAAATTGTAAAATAAATTTTTCCGATAGAATCAGCCATGTGCATATTGATGCCAATAATGTATGACCCACGTTTATTTTAAAGACATGCGATATAGTATTTAATTAATATTAAATGAATTTAATTACAACTCATTTGATTCAATCACATATAAAGGAAATGCATATTAGCATATGTAATCCCGATTATAATGTATGAATACCCATATACTTAATCACCTTACATTTAGTTTAGCTAAATATAGACTGACTGCTGGGCTAACCGAACCATTTGGCTCACCGTTTAACTATCTTTACATCAAATTAACCGAAGATGCAGGCTACAGAATTTTAAAATTATCATATAATCGACAAACAAGTGATTTTTCTTTTTTTCGACGTATGATGTTAAAAAATTAATAAATTTCTTCACAAAAAACCTCTGCTCTACAAAATAAATGTTGTTATGAGCCGATTCATTCATTATATCTCTATAATCGTTCAATCGAATTCAGATGACTACCTGATTACCGTTAAATAGGGGATAATACAACTCTATATTCAGGATATAAATGAGACATTTGACCAAGTGCGCTCTATGATAGATAGCACCATCCATCACCATATGAATTTTTTGCGAAGAGGGATCTTTTTCTCAAAATGGCACAGGAAAATAAGCTACATTCACACGTTAATCAGAGGATTCGAAAGTGTTTACTCTCAGCAAAATACGAAGATTAGCCTGAAAGCAATCCCAGTCATAGTGCTGGGAGCTTCTTTTAACACTATTTGTTCTCAATAAACCAAACTATTAGCCAGTTATACTTGTAGTGTAGTGCTCCATAAGATTCACCTTCAATCTCCGCATGCCATCCATTTTTCTGGCCACCAAAACAGCGGCTACCAGTTCACTGCACTGATGTTCCCGCATCAACGCCCGTCGTTCGGCTTTTTCCTCTTTTTCCGTCATACCCAGTGCCAGATAGAGGCTTGGCGGCACCACCCGAAATAACGCTTCGATTTTTTTCGCCAGCACGACGCCTTCGGTATAACAACGGGGTAATTTACTGGCAGAGAGCAGCACCGCTTTCTGCTCTTCCGTCAGCTTTTTAAAGCGGGCGATTTGTTCCACTTCATCCGGTGGCATGGTCAGACACAGCCACCATTCGGCCATATTCAGCATCTTTTCGGCGGTATCGGGATAATCCGCCAGGTTTTGGGTGGCGAGCCACAGCCAGGCACCGAGTTTACGCCACATTTTCACTACCTTGGTCATATACGGTGATAACAGCGGGTTGGTCGTGGTGATATGCCCTTCATCAATCACCAGTTGCAGTTCGCGATCCTGATATTGATCCCGTTCAGCCAGATTATTGACTTTGTTAATCAGTGACACCATCGCCAGTGCCATCTGGGCCGAGTAGTTCTCCCGTGCCAGTGTGCCCAAATCAATCAGGGTGACATCCACTTCCGGCCACGGGGTGCCGAGGCGGTTAAACAATTCTCCTTCAAATCCCTGAGTAAACATCGACATGGCACTGGCCGTGTTTATCCTGTCGGTGATTGCGGGCGATGGCATAGAGGGCATTGTGTAAATCCAAGACTATCATCTGGCGTGCTTCGTTAAAGCTGGTCTGTGTGGCCATCATAATGGCTTCCCAAATTAAACCCCTACACGCTGTGACTCGTCTTATTCCCCCTGACATATCGCCAGTACCGTCTGCTCTCCGGCAGGGAGTAAGGCGTCTTTCGACGTCAAACAGCCGGCCAGCAACCCCGCCAGACACAACACCCCGTAGTATTTTACTTTTCGCATACTACCACCTTCATGGTTTCAAGGTCAGTAAACATGGCAAATTCCGGATGAATCGGCAGTTCTGATAAGGTAAAGGG
Organism: Xenorhabdus sp. Sc-CR9; assembly: GCF_963897815.1. Classification (NCBI taxonomy): domain Bacteria; kingdom Pseudomonadati; phylum Pseudomonadota; class Gammaproteobacteria; order Enterobacterales; family Morganellaceae; genus Xenorhabdus; species Xenorhabdus sp. Sc-CR9. Next base: position 1,779 of record NZ_CAWQTY010000020.1, on the reverse strand, counting down.
CAAATATACCTACTGTTCAGGTTCAGCTCCTGTTTTACCTTCAACTATTGTTTGCCACTAGCTTTCGATCAGGCGAAAAATCGTAAAATCACCGTCATAAAATGGCTATAATAATAAGCACCAGATTGTCACGCAGGCAACAGTTGTAAAATAGTTGGTATTGTTACCAATGCAATAAGCAGAGAGATGATAATGGAAAAAGAAATAATTTCCTGTTTAAAACCATACTTATTGGCAAAAACATAAACTCCCGCTCCGATAGGCTGTGCAGCCATAACAATCGCGGTAATCAACCAAATACTATTTGTCTGCTGCATACCAAATAGATAGTAAGCACAGATAAACGTAATCAACGGCTGTATCCCCAGTTTGAGTAACAGCATCGGCATAGCCAGTTTTAACGCTTCTCCGTTGATATGCTCTTTGACCTTAAGCCGAGATAACCCCAACCCCAAAGCGAACAATGCTGTTGGACCTGCGGCATTACCCAGAAATTCAGCAAATGTTTGCAAAAACATCGGAACGGGAATACCGAAGCAAACAAAAATCAGTCCCGCAATCACTGAAATTGTCAAGGGATTACTCAATGTCGTCTTTAATGCCCCAACGAAACTTTGATTAATGGATATTCTTCCACCCGATTGGCGGGTAGAAAAAATATCGTAAGTAATGATAACAGCCATGATAGCAGGAATGTTATGCAAGATTGTCGCAATAGCAGCAGGAAGCGCAGCGGATTCACCATAAACCGCAATCAGTATTGGAACTCCCATATATCCAGTAGTACCATAACATGCCCCCATACTCAAAATCGATGATTGTGGTAAACCAATCCCCATAATTTTTGCCGCCAATATTCCCAAAACATATACGACACAAATACCAGCAAGAGTAGCGGCAATAAAACCCCACTGTTGCAGCTCACTAATATCTGCACGGGCAATGGCAAGAAACAATAAGGCGGGGAGTGCAATATAGAGTACATAATCATTGATTAATTTATCGGAAAGCCCACTATCAGGACGCAAACGTCCAAAAAAATATCCAATAAATATAACCAGAAATATTGGCGCAACTATCATAAACATTTAAAGCCAACCTCGTATTAGTTTGATATTTGGCAACATACTCCCCCAGATTTAACTGGGGGTATATGTTATTTTAAGAACTCCCTGGTATATTTTCCAACAGAAGATGTATATAAAACATCTGTAGCATAGAACTGATCTAACTGATTTCTAATTTTCTCAAATTCCTTTTCTTTTTCTGAGCCAATTCTAACCAACATGTTATCAAATCTTTCTTTTACTTGCTGAACAAGACCAGGATCATTCGCAGCATCAATCAACCCTTCATCAGACATGATTTTTTGTAATGTTGCATCATGTAATCCTATGCTGTTCAAAAAATAAGGTATATCACGGGCAGCGCCAAGGAATGAAGGAATGTTAGCTACTCCCATATTTTCTTGATCAACAATATGTCCACTGACTGGTTTATACAAATCAGGGATAGATAAAAATGTACGCTCAGTCAACCGTGCTGCATCCAATACAAGAGAACTATCAAGATATTTATCATTAATAGAAATTGATTTCTCTTTGAAAATAAAATTTAGAATTTCAATTGCGGGCAATCCAGATCTATTACCAGTAAATAAATTTTCAAAATAGTAGATCACTTGAAGGGAACTCAGTCCGATTTTTGCGATCTGATCAATTGCAAAAAATCCCAAACCACAATCCGGACTGAGTGATGCCAATAATAACATCTATCCCC
>NZ_CAWQTY010000019.1:0-4967 GCF_963897815.1 Xenorhabdus sp. Sc-CR9 | reverse complement strand
GAATCATTGTTGTCAATTTATGTGGCAATTACTCAATCACGTCGATGTCTTTTTACGATCGTTTTCATCGCAGCAAAAGCCCGGAATACAAAAAATGAGTGGAGCACTATTATGAAAAGTGATTTACACAACAATGGCAATGTGCCGGTAGTGAATATTGCTGCGCCCAATCATGCCGGCATCTCTCACAATACCTATAACGAGTTTAATATCGGCACTCAGGGCGCCATATTAAATAACGCCACACAAGCGGTTAACTCTCAACTGGCCGGTCAAATCAGTGCCAACGCCAATCTGCAGGGAAAGGCGGCCGAACTCATTATCAACGAAGTCATCGGCAGCAGCCGTTCTGAACTGCTGGGGCAACTGGAAGTGGCCGGTCAGAAAGCCAACGTTATGATTGCCAATCCGAATGGTATTACCTGTGATGGATGTGGGTTTATCAATACTTCCGGTGCCATACTGACGACGGGTAAACCGCAATTTGATAAACAGGGTGCACTGGAAGCCCTGAAAGTGACAAAAGGCCAAATCACGATTGGTGGTAAAGGGTTAAATGGTCAGTCAACAGATTATGTTGATATTATCAGCCGGGCGACAGAGCTGAATGGAAAAATTCAGGCCAAGAATCTTGCACTGACTCAGGGCGCTAATCAGATTTCCTTCACAGACGGCACGGCAAAGACCATTGCCGGAGAAGGGAACCGTCCACAGTTAGCTGTCGATACCAAAGCCCTGGGCGGGATGTATGCCAATAAAATTCGTCTGGTTGCCACGGAAAATGGGGTTGGGGTCAACCTGAAAAATATTACCAGCCATCAGCAGGATATTACGCTTAGTTCAAATGGCAAAATGGAACTGGGCAATATTAAGGCTAAAACCGACTTAAATGCCGGGGCTAAAGAAATTAATATCGGACCGAATTCTCCCGTTCAGGCAGAACGGGATATCGTTCTTGCCAGCAGCAAACTGAGTAATAAAGGCAGTGTGACTGCCGGGCAAGATATGCGGATTTATGGTGACACTATCAGCAATGCAGGGGCGCAAGCACTGCTACAAGCCAATAACAATATGTGGATCCAAAAAAATGCAGAAGGGGACAAAAACGAGTTAGTTGAAAATAAGTCCGGTACCATAAAAACAAACAGTGGTGACTTAATCATCAGAACTCAAAACCTAGTTAATGAGAAAGAAAATGTACAAGTCACTAAAACAAACCACCAAATAAATTCTAATGCTGGCTATGGAGATAACCCTAAATTCAAATTTGATTTTAATAAACCCATTCTTATCGATAGTCGCCATAAAGATATTAAACTGGAACATGCTGATTTTGTATCAAATGTTGATAGCAAACAGGCGGTTATTGAATCAGGTCATGATGCTTATTTATATGGGGAAAATTTAACTAACAAAAATAGTAATATCTCTGCAAAAAATAATTTAATCCTGACAGGAACACATTTAAAAAATAGTGGAATTTATTTTGGATTATTAGAGAAGTATAAAGAATATTTTCATTCGGAAGATAGAGAAAATATTTTAAATAGAGATATATTAATATGGAAAAACAATGGTGTTTTTCAATCAATATTAAGTGCTAAAAATAGTTTGGTTGCTGATTTTAAAGAATCAATATCTATAAAAAATGAATTGCCGAGTGAAGCTAACAATATCAATCAAGTAATTTATGGTAATAATTATGTAGCTTTAAATGCAAAAAACATTTTGCTGCATGCTAAAGATGTCTATCTTTCAAATGAAACAAAAGCAGATAAGGATGTGAGTGTCATTGCTGATAACGCAGTTAAAACATCATTAGCTGTGTTAAATTCGGGAGAAAATATATCTATCGCAGCACGTTATGATATTAATTTATTAGACAGTAATTTAAAAAGCAAAAATATTTCCTTAATCAGTAATAATGGTAACGTAAATGTAAAAAATTCATTAAGAGCTTTTTATTCAGATAATACTCGCTTATTGAGTAAATTAGATGCTTCTGCCGATTTAAGTATTTCAGCCGGGAAAGATATTTATCTTAAAGATACATTGTTTGTATCTAAAAGTAAAAATATCGCATTCAATGCAAATAAAGATATTACCATTGAGCACACTGATGATTTATTAAACCACCATAACCCAATTCAACAACTTTCAACTGACCAGGAAGAAAAATTATTTGATAGTTTATCCCCTACTGCAAAATTAGATTCATCAGGGTCTATTTTAATCAACAGTGGTGGAAACCTGTCCTTAAACAGAGTGAATTTAGATGCTGAAAAAGATATTGATCTATATGCTGGCTACAATTTGAATCAATATTCAAAAGAATTTGAACCAAACCATTTCAGTGTTTCCACGGTAACTAAAGCACCTAAAATTCAAACTCATATCAAATCCGGAAACAATCTATTAATTAATGCACAACATGATATCACCTTAGAAGGTTTAGATATTTCCACTCAAGGTTCAACAAATTTATTAGCCGGAAATTCAATAAACTTATTAGGTATTCCCTATTTTTTTGAGAATAATGGGGTAGAAGTCTTAAAATATTCACTCCCCGTTATTGCTATACCACCAAATAAAAACATTATTACAACCATTAAAGCCCATAAAGATATTAATCTAATATCTGGCGGTGAAATTTTAACTGAAGGTTCAAAATTATCGTCAAATGGCAATATTTTAGTCTCTTCAGAAAAGAACATGAATTTTGAGTCAATCACCCTTTATAAAAATAGCTCCAAGGATGGTTATAAAATTCAACAAATAGCCAATGAAGTCTCTGAGTTAACTGCAGGTGGAATATTAAAACTCTTTACTAATGGGAGTATTTTATTTGAAGCCACTAAATTAACTGCCAAAGGATTAGGCGCGGTTTGGAAAGACCCTATTCCAATGTCAAATCATAGTGGTCCCGTAATTAATGCAGAAGCTAATATGAGATCAGCTCAAGAAAAGCTTGAAATCATTGCAAGAGAAAAATCTCCTATAGAGAAAGAAGTCAATGAATTAAGACAAATCATTAAAAATGAAGAAGATCGATTAATTAAAATTTATGATGGAATCCATGATGAATTTAAAAAAATAAACGCAATGAATGCACAAGCATATACAGCTCTTATAAAAATGAGGGACGACCGAATTGCAAGAGCAACCAAAGAAGACAGAGAAAAACTAGCACCTAAACAGAATAAATTCAATGAAATAGAGTCCAGATTTAATCAGGCTAAAAATATTTTGGCTACCGCGAATAATCAATTGGCTCAGGCTAAACAAGAGGCTAAAAATAAAGGTGACTCTGAAATAAAATTACAAGCGGATATAGATGCCCATAATAAGGCTGAAGCCATGCGTATCGGCACTATCGATGTGGCGGCTAAAGGGGGATATTTATACGCCAAAGCACAACAGAATTCAGAAAAACGTGAAATAACCCGAAAAAGTTCAAGTGGTGGTTTCTTTGGGGGCACTAAAACAACGACTGAAATTAGCCACAAAACGGGTCATGACGTCGGCGAATTTATTGCTGCCGGCAATATTACCATGCTCAGTCATGATGACAGTACGTATGAAGCGAGTAAAATAGAAGCCGGTAAAAATATCCGCCTTATTAGTACACATGGTAAAGTTAATTTTACTGCCATGCCAAATACGTCGTTTGAGCAAATAACCAGTAGCTCGAAAGGTTTATTCATCAAACAATCTAATAGTGGACATAATAACACCACCTGGACATTACCAGCGATATCTTCGGGGAGTTTATTTACTGTCGAGGCTAATTCAGGCATTAACGCTGATATTAAAACACAGAAAAGCCAATCTCTGAAAACGGCATTAAGCATTCTTGGCGAAAATCCAGAAGCAGCCTGGTTAAAAGATTTAAACAACCGACATGATATAAAATGGAATGAAGTTCAGGATGCGTATTCTAATTGGGATTATAGTCATCAACAATTAAGCCCGGTAGCCTCTGCGGTTATAGCAATAGCAGTAGCGGCAGTGACCGCGGGATCGGGTTTAGCTGTTTCGGCTGGCGCATCAACAGCGTCTACAGCGACGGGAGTGGGTGCAGCGACGGCCGCAACAGCAACGACTACAGGTGCTTTTGTTTCCGGCGCAACCATTGCCGGTATCTCATCTTTAGCTTCTAAAGCAGCAGTGACCCTGGTTAATAATCAAGGAAACTTATCTAAAACGTTTAGAGAGCTAGGCAATAGTGATACGGTAAAATCAACCATTACTTCCATGGCCATTGGTGGTGCGTTGGCCGGATTCGATCAAGCCATGGGCTGGAGTGCGGCGAAAGATGGGGCTAACGCTGCTGCTTCATCAACCCACTCAAATATCCCGCTATTAAGTAAAGGTGCAAATTGGAGCAAAGTCGCCCAACGTGTTGCTGGACAATCCATTATCAGCTCCAGTTTAAATACCACCATTAATGGAGGCAGCTTTAAAGATAATTTCGCTACAGCATTGCTTGCTAGTGCTGGAAATCAAATTAATGCGGAAGGGGCAAATGTTATCGGAGACTATGGCAAAGTACTCGGTACTCCTGGCAAGGCCATTAGTCATGCTGCAGTATCGGCTATTGCCGCACACATTGGTGGCGGAGATGCCAGAGGCGCAGCCGCTGGCGCACTCGCCGCTGAACTTGGTGCGCTGACACTGGCTAAGACATTTAATGATCCCGCACAAATTCTGGCCGGTGGCAAAATCATCGGTGGTATTGCCGGTGCATTTGCTACAAACAGTGCACAAGGCGCTAACAGTGGTGCAAATGCCAGTGAAATCGTTCTTGAACATAATTTCTTTGCACATGAGTTGATTGAATTAGAGCGTGTTGACCTTTGTTGTACATGTTTCAATCGACCCACATAGGGAGCCACATGATTGAAAATGCCAAAGCAACGAGACTTTCATAATTTCTTGCTAATTTGTCATACCGAGTAGCTACTGCT
>NZ_CAWQTY010000018.1:0-5036 GCF_963897815.1 Xenorhabdus sp. Sc-CR9 | reverse complement strand
CAGATGAGTGGCTCAGTGTATGCGTCAATAGCTTCTGAACGGGCTTAAAACCCTAGGCTGGATCAGACTGCATACACCGCGCCAAATCTAATCGTATTTATTTTAACCTATATTTAAGATACAAGGCTGGTTTCTTCTCATTAATGGAGAGATCCCGTTCTATTGCGATTATGGGTGCACTGTCGCCGATTTTGCTGCTGCGAGAAACCTGATCGGTTATAACAAAAAAAACGGGATTTACTTCAAATTCGCCTATGAATCCTCCGAAATCAGAGGGTATGAACCGCCGCCGGGAACCTATGTTCTGGCTATCAGAAAATACAATTACACCCACAACTCCGGTTATTTTGGCCGCTGTGTTTATGCGGAAGTGAAACAAACCCAGTGTCCGGAAGAATTTAAAAATATCATGACGGATATGCTGAACATGTCGGCGGAACAGTTCACGTTTGAAGAAGTAAAACGGCCGAAACCACAGGGAAAATGCACACCTCAGTTACAGCAGTGCATCAGTGATTTTTTTACCAGCGTCAAGCAAGATCGCACAGATGAAATTATGGCTTTCATCAGGTCTCCCATGGATGAAGACGAAGAGGAAAATATTCCTTATCTTCGTAAACTGTACTATGGACACTATGAAAGCCCATATCAGAGAGATGATTTAGTTAAAAGTGAAATACATAAAACAGTGGTATCGGAGATCTACAACTACTTTGAATCGCTCGACAAAACAAGAAAACTTGAGAATGGCCGGGATCTTTTTCCCTTTCTTTTTAGTCCAAAAAAATATGATATCAGCACCATTGTGCCTAAAAATGTGAGTTTATGCGAAGTTTTTATGAATATGATCCATATTCAGGATGAGAAAATCATGTGATAAAGCGTCAGAAGAATATTTATCTTCTGGTTTGGCCTGTTGCTATAGAAAGATCAAACCAATGATATTGCATATTCCACCCGCCAAACAGACTCCGCCATTACCTCAAACGGAGTCTATTCCCTGGCAGGAGGAAAGGGCAATTTCATGAATCAAATTGGCAAGATCAGACAACGCTGGCAGATCAGGCAAAATAGCGTAAACACAGAACCGCCTTAGCTTCCACACGCAAATGCCAGCCGATGCCAGGCATTACGCGTCCAGCTATCCGATTCTGCCCAGAATGCCCATTTTGTCTGCGCATCCATTGAACCGGAACTGCCAGAAAGATAATCTGTGGAAACCACATAAAATTCTCTCACCCAGCCCTCATAGTGATAAAAATTTCCCCATTCTTCATAAAGCCGTTCAAGTGCATATTTGGGCGCAATCTGGCTGCCGAGTGATTGACAAATTTGCGTTGCATTAAAATAAAAATCTTGCGTCAGGCCTGAGCGCTCAAACCAGGTATCGCTTGTTAAGGTCAGCACCACCTGCTGCCCTGCCTCATCGGTCCCTGTCAGTCTCACACCATCGGGACGTTGCTGTACGACCACCGTATCACCGGATACCGTGACTGCCGGAGAATCACTCTGCCAGTTCACCCGGCCTGTATTACCGGCGGTGATAATGCGAAATTTCGCGCCACGCCAGAAAACTGAAGGCCCACGGGCGCCGAAGGATTTCTGGTTGGCATTACCGCCCTGACTGTCAACGGCGATGGTATCGGCAATACGTAATGGCGGGATAAAGTCGACTGTGGGTGAGATAACTGCCTGGTCATCGATAATGGCCGTCACTGAAGCGGTGCCTGTCTTCTGGCTGATCAGTGTCGCGCGGGCTTCGCCGTTTTCATCGGTTTCAGTCTGTGCGTCTGTAAAGTGACCGCTGTCCGAACGCCACCAGACAGGAATACCGACGGCGGGCTGTCCGGTCAGATTTTTCACTGTTACTGTCAATGTGACGCTATCCTGACCATTGGCAATAATGCGGGTTTTATCTGCATGCAGGGTGGATGTCAGCACATCATCAAACCAGAGCGTCGGGGCAGTCACCGTCTTATCATCAATCTGGATCCATACCCGGTGCTCCCCGGCAACGGTGCTGGTCAGTTGAATTTGTGCCTCCCCCTGCGAGTTGGTTCGGGTTTCTGCTGATGACAGGACACCGTTGTCGGTGTGCCAGATGACGGCCTGATCTTTAACCGGTAACCCCAGTGTATTTTCAACAATCGCAGTCAGTACGATAGCCTCCTGCCCGTCGCCGCTGGCGTGGGTTTTATCCGTAATAATAACGGATTGCAACTGGCGCTCAAACGTGACCCCGCCCGCCGCGATGATGGTACCTGACATGTCAGCGCGGACACGGGCGACGCCGGCTTTCCGGCTGATAACCCGTGCCCGGGCTTTCCCCCTGCTGTCGGTGATAATCTGTTCATCGGCAATCTGGCCATGATCCGTTGACCAGACGATTTCCCTCCCTGCTATCGGCTGGTCAGCCGCATCACGCACGTCAACTGTGCAAAGCACACTGTCCTGTCCATCAGCAATGGCCGTGCTTTTGTCACAGATCAACGTATGGGTCAGTGAGGGTAAAAATTCAACCGGTGATGCCGTGATCGTCTCTTCGTCCGCCATCACCAACACCTCTGCAATACCGGAGGGTAAACTGACTAATGCGGCAGTGGCCTGCCCGTGATTATTGGTTGTTGACGATGCGATCAGGAACTTACCCCGGCTGGTTTGCCATTTAATAATCTGATGAGGAACGGGAACGCCAGCGGCATCCTTTACGGTGACGGTAAACGTCACGGCATCCTGACCATCGGCTCTGGCCTGCGTTTTATCTGTGGTGATAACAGGCTTCAATACCGCGCTGAAGTGCACCGGCAAAGCCACAGTGACATTATCACCAACCGAGACCTGTACGCTATGCTTCCCGTGATGATGACTGCTCAGCAACACTGCCGCCAGCCCCTGTGCATCAGTTTTCTGTGTGGTTTGTGAAAGTTTGCCTTTGTCGCTTGACCAGCTCACCATTTGATCGGGAACAGGTTCACCGTCACGATCTTTCACCATCACGGTATACATCACACTGTCCTGACCGTCAGCCTTTGCCTGCGTCCGGCTTGCGGTGACCTGCACATGGGTTTCCGTCGGCAGGATGAAAATCGTGGTTTCCGATGGCTGAGAACGATTGCCGTGCTTATCAATAGCAATACCGGAGAGCCGGATCATTTTATCGGTGGCTTTCGGTAAAAGCAGCATGACCTTATCAGGCGTCTGGTGAACAATTTTTCCACCGGCTTGTTGTAATTCGTCAGCCCGGAGTTCTAAACGCGCAAGGGAATATTTGGAGGTAATCCGTGGCGTAAAGGTGATGATTTTGCCTGCACCGCCTTTAAGCTGAACGGGAAAATCCAGTGTTATCAGCGTCTGCTTGCGGTAATCCAGCACCATATTATGATTCCGGTTGACAAAATCTGTCCGTCTGAATGTCAGGCTGCGTAACGGCGCGACTGCGCTGGGCTCAAGCTGTTGTGCCAGGGGGACGCCCAGCTGGTAATTAAGTGTCAGCGTAAAACGGTTATCCCGGTGATCCTGCTTTCCCAGCCGGACATCCGCACCCAATGTGACTAACGGCACCGGCGTGTATGTCAGCCCGGCCGTCAGGCTGTAAGGATTGTGCTGACGTCTGTTGTCACCAAATAAATCCACTTGCTGCCCGTAGTACTGTTCAAACACCACCTGCCCGCCCCAGTGCGGCAGCGCGGGTAACCCGCCTTCTACCCGGATATCCCAGCCATTGGCGGGGCGTGCATCATAATCGCTGATTTTTCGGGAAGTTTTCCAGCCGGATAAGCGCTGGTAAAGGTTGGCAGAGAGTTTGAAGTTATCGAGCCACGCTTCTGCCCCAATGCTGTAGCGATGGTGTTGAGCCGGCCACTCAGCATCCCAGAACACATTAGCCCCCCAAAGCCAGTTATCACCCAGATAGCGGTATCCCATACCAAGATGGGTGGTCGTCTGACCGTGCCCGGCTTTAACACCCCACTGGCTGAATGCGGTGTAAGCCGGGGTGGTATACCACGGCAGCACCCAGTCCAGCGCGGCTTCTTTTAACGAAAAATGGTGATCAAAGGGGAGTGAAATCCGCGCATTGCCGAACTGGTTAAGCCACGGGGTGAATGTGGCAGTGACTGCTGATGACAGCTGCTGGGCAGCGATCGATTGTGCTGCTTCATTGGGAGGTTGCGAGTGGGTCAGTTGTCCCCATTGAGAGGTGACTTCAGCCAGTTTGTAAACTGCATGGTTATCTTTATTTTGATGTTCTGATATGGCTTGGCTGTGAAAACTGAATGAAAGGCTCAATAGGCCAATAATCAGAGATTTTGAACCATCAAACAAAGACGAGTGCAATTTTTGATATACTGGCATATTACCCCTTCCATACTTCTGGAAAAGGACAACATAGCGAATGGAATGATAAATAATGCCTTTTAATTCTATTTTGAATTTTTAGAATTAATAAACCCTGATTAGATTAAAGATTGTTTTATAACTGCTTAATAAAAAAACGATACAATCAAAAAATACATATTAATAATGAGAATGGTTTTCAATATAAACAAGATGTTTGATTAAATATCGATCAAATGAAGATTAATACTCACATAACGCTTAAAAAACCAGCCCAGAAAAATACAAAAATATAAGAATATTGATTTAAATTTACATTTATATATAATTCAACGCCATTTTCTTCCTATGATAATGTCGTCATAAATTATTTTGTGCGATAATAAGATTTGCATTCCATAAACAGAGTGAACTAACCATGAGCACACCTGCATACCGCCGCCACGATATTTCCGAACATGTCTGGAATTTACTTGAGCCCCACTTACCTGGTCGAAAAGGCGCTTGGGGACGGGTTGCTTACGATAATCGATTATTTATTAATGCCGTATTTTGGATTTTACGTACGGGGGCGCCTTGGCGAGATTTACCGACCGATTACGGTGATTGGAAAAATACGCATCGCCGTTTTTGCCGGTGGCGGGACAAGGGCATATGGGAAGGGTGACTCGAGCAACTCATTACTGAGCCGGATTTTGAGT
>NZ_CAWQTY010000017.1:0-5252 GCF_963897815.1 Xenorhabdus sp. Sc-CR9 | reverse complement strand
AATTTCCAGCTATCATCTGTTAACATTAGTCTTGGCATTTGGGGTAATTGTTTTGATTTTTGGCGAAACCATTATAACAGCCCCATTTGCTGCTTGCTTTTTATACCAAAAAGATCAACACGCTCTAGTGAAAGCAATATATTAAAAGACGGCAAATCCCGCCTTTAGGTAAGTTGTTGATTCATCTCATCCTACTTTGGAGGACAGGAATTCCGGTTCTCTGACGGAATTAGCTAAAATCAAGGGATTGGGTTAAAGATGAGGATTGTCATTTTTATGAAGAAGACCACGCAATGCGTGGCCCAAAAGATTAATCATGCCATTTGAGGTGGAAACGGTATGTTTTACCTGTTTACAGGCGGAAGGGAACGTAGATGATCTTGTGTCGATGTTAGGAAAACGCGCGATTTAAATCCGGTTTTGATGCTTTTTTGAAATGGAGGTCATCCTCTGACTTTACGGAATATTGTCGAGCAAATGCCTCCCTCATTACACATAAACTCTTGGAATAGGCAGAAGAAGAGATTAAGCAAATTACTTTACCTTGCAGGTCTTGCTTTAACTGTTCAATTAACACTGCGATTTTTCACATCTACAGAATGGGTTTGTATGTTTTTGCTTTTATTAATTTGTCTAGCATAATTTATGCAAATTGCTACTGAGATAATAATGGAAATTATACAGCCATTGCTCTTTTGTTGATTGTTGCTAATGAATAATGCGGCGGTTTAAAAAACTACTTAACGCAAGATTGGGCGTTAAGGATTTTGTTTGAGTAATTATTAAGGCTATGTAATGACATCTGTGACTAAGTTTTTCCCCTATACACAACGCACTATCAGTAAGGCACCGCAGTGGAAAAGATTTACTTCTGAAATGCGCCATACTATTGAGGTGTTGAGTCAAGTTCTACCATTTCGTGTTAATCAATATATTCTTGATGAGCTGATTGATTGGGATACCATCCCGGACGATCCTATCTACCGGTTAACATTTCCTCATCGTGAGATGCTGAGAGAAGGTGAATTCTCTCTACTTAGCGATTCGATTCGTTCTGGAAAAGGTGAATCAACAATTCGGGAAATTGTAAGTAACATCCGCAATCGTATGAACCCTCATCCCGCAAGACAACTTACCCATAACGTTCCTATTTTAGACGGAAAACCACAGTTTGTTGGCATGGATGAACTGAAGTTCTAAACACATACTTCACTAATGTTAGTCGAATACCTGAAACCCCACCCTGAAGTTACTGATGTACTCATCACAGGCGGTGATCCTATGATTATGAATGCTCGTGCACTCGGTGACTACATCCGACCGCTTCTCATCCCTGAACTCAACCATGTAAAAAATATTCGTATTGGCACAAAATCCGTTGCTTACTGGCCCCAGCGTTATGTTACTGATAAAGATACCGATGACGTATTACGGTTGTTTGAGGAAGTCGTAGCATCGGGTAAAAATCTTGCGTTAATGGCACACTATAATCATCCGCAAGAAATGCAAACAGAGATCTCGCAGACGGCTTTAAAGCGTATTATTGCTACTGGTGCAACCGTTCGCATGCAGTCTCCTCTTATACGTCATATAAATGAAAACCCTCAGGGATGGGCAACATTGTGGACTACCGGCGTCCGTTTAGGCGCTATTCCTTACTATATGTTCGTTGAGCGTGATACAGGGCCAAATGAATACTTTGGTTTACCACTATATAAAGCTTGGCAAATTTTCCAACAGGCATACAAATCAGTTTCAGGACTAGCGCGTACAGTCAGAGGCCCTTCAATGAGCGCATTACCCAGTAAAGTGATGATAGATGGTACTACTGAAATTGCTGGTGAAAAAGTATTCGTGCTCCAGTTCCTTCAGGCTCGTAATCCTGATTGGGTACGGCGGCCCTTCTTTGCAAAATATGACCAAAAAGCTTCGTGGTTATGGCCACTTAAAGGACAATCTTTTGATGACTATCAGCCCTATAACAACTTCTTTATTGAACTTATTTCTTCCGATCTTGAGCAGGCGCTACTGGGCAATATGAATAGTCCATTAAAAGCTTCAACAGATGTATTGCGCGATGTGTGCGAGGCTTTGCGTAAAGAAAAAAGTGTAGTTTGGAGTAAATCTCATATTTTCCATCAACTGATCACTCAGGATTTCACATCTCGTGGTGCTCTATTTTTATCTAACCCAAACCGCACATTTGACGGTGAAACAGTTCACGACTTGTCTGTCACCATTCAGATAATCAAACCCGAGGATAGTACTACGAAACATTCGCATTCTTTCTGGCATCTATATTTTGTAATGTCAGGGAGGGGGGAAATTATCTTGGAGAATAAAAATCCTGCGATTATCGTTAATGGAGATGTTATTTATGTCCCTGCTTGGATAGAGCATAAATTCATTAATTGTGAACATGAAAATCTTATTTTATATGTCACTCAAAACCTGCCAAGTATGGCTAATCAAGGAACATTGTTGAGAAAAGATTAAAATAAAACTTACTCAACACATTCCGAATAACATTGCTTAATATAAGGTATCGTTATGGCTGAAATATCATCGGCTCAATCTCTAAGTTCGCCTAAAGTAATGACTCGTGTATTTCTACCTTTTGCATTTGGGCATTGCACGTCATTCCTATTCCGGAACATAAATGCGGTATTAACACCATTTTTGATTTCAGCAATGTCACTGTCAGCAGGACAACTTGGCATTTTATCCAGTGCTTACTTTTTTTCATTTTCTTTAGCACAACTGCCAGTTGGACTTGCTCTTGATCGCTATGGTCCAAAACGTGTACAGCTATTTCTTTTAGGTATTGCAGTGGCTGGAGCTATTTTATTCGGAGTTGGGCAGGATTTCACTACATTATTGTTGGCTAGGATCCTCATTGGGCTAGGATTAGCAGCCTGCTTTATGGGTTCCATAAAGGTGCTTTCTTTTTGGGTACCTGATCGTAAACTACCCTCTATTCATGGATACTTACTGGCAGCCGGAGGGATAGGAGCCATGCTGTCGACATTGCCAGTTGCTTGGCTGGTAGGCTTTGTTTCCTGGCGAACGCTATTCTTTGCGATGGCGAGTGTTACTCTGATTGTTATGATTGCCATCGCAGTATGGGTTCCCAAAGATCCAATTGAACATAAAATGGTAAAGTGGCCAAGTCTCGCTTCATTGCTTGAAGTCTACAGAGATCACACGTTTCGTAAGGTCATCAGCTTATTGCTACTTCCTCATACAGTTGCTTTTGGGCTACAGGGATTGTGGATGGGCAAATGGTTACAGGATGTCGGGCATTACAGTAATGCACTCACTTCGCTCTACCTGTTCGTTGGAATGGGAGCTGTCGTTGTCGGCTCACTTTCTGTGGGTGCTATCACTGAGTGGGCAGGTAAGTTCAATATTAAACCTATGGAAGTTGGTGGGATAGGTATTGCCTTGTTTTTGACAATACAGATTTTATGTATCTTCAACATCGTTCCTTTATTACCGCTGCTCTCTATTAGCTTCACTCTGATAGGCACCATTGCTGGTCTAGAATATACCATTGTGGCGCAGAATGTATCTCCAGCAATGACTGGTCGTGCCGCTACTTGTCTTAATTTGCTCATTCTATTTGGTGCTTTTCTTACACAAACAGTGTTCGGTGTGATCATTGGTTTTTGGCCTGTAGATTCAGCAGGGCATTATCCCCAGATCGCGTATCAGGTAGCATTCGGATTTATGATCCTATTACAGGCACCAGGATTTCTTAACTGGTTATTCAGCGTGATTAAAAGAGGCAGATTTAAATCAGTTGGTGAGGAGCTATGAGTATGAACAAATTTATTCTTTATGGTTATCAATCATCCTCGGCGACAAAACGAGTTATGATCGCATTAAAGTTAAAGCATATTTTATATGATTACGTAGAAATAGATTTATCGGAAGGAGAACAACGATCTTTTGCATTTCTCCAACTTAATGTGCAAAGAAAAGTACCGATGCTGACTCATGATCAATATTCATTGACTCAGTCATTAGCCATTATTGAGTATCTGGATGAAATAGTGTCGCCTAAATCACTTCTTCCGGAAAATCCCACAGATAGAGCATGGAGTCGTAGTTTCGCAGGAATTAATGAGCTGGTCTTCCCCACCTTGTGAACCATACTCTTTATAGAGTATTTTTTCTGGAGTGTCCATCATGCAAAACGTCACACTTATTGGTATCGATCTCGGCAAGCATTCTTTCCATATCCATTGTCAGGACAAATTCGGCAAGACTATGCTGCGTAAAAAATTTACCCGCACAAAATTAATGGAATTTTTAGCGGGGTGTATATCGACTACCGTCGTGATGGAAGCTTGTGCGGGTGCACATTTTATGGCTCGCCGGATCGCTGATTTAGGCCATGATGCGAAGCTGATATCTCCGCAGTTTGTTCGTCCTTTTGTCAAAAGTAACAAAAATGATTTCGTTGATGCAGAGGCGATATGTGAAGCGGCATCACGCCCCTCAATGCGTTTTGTCCAGCCGAGAACGGAGACGCAACAGGCGATGAGAGCACTGCATCGTGTCAGAGAATCACTCATCAGAGATAAGGTAAAAACCACTAATCAGATGCACGCCTTTTTGCTGGAGTTTGGTATCAGTTTACTTCTCTTTATTGGGGCAAGAGCTCAATGTAGCTAGGACAGCAGTACCGGAAAACGTCCTGTTACCATTTTATCCACCATGGAAAATTAACTCTTAACTGAATTGGGTAGAAGAAAATATGTCGTTAACTATTACTGAAGAATGCATTTACTGTGATGTATGCCGCCCTGCTTGCCCCAACAAAGCAATTTCTGCTGGGAATGAGTACTATGAAATTGATCCAAATTTCTGTACTGAATGTATTGGTCATTATGATGTTCCACAATGTCAGCAAGTTTGTCCTGTCGATTGTATACCCCTTCTTCCGGAGCTTGCCGAGACTAAAGAGCAATTATGGGAAAAATTTGTGAGAATAACAGAGTAAACATTACTGTAATTGTAATATATTTTTATTATTTTTATAAAAACATGCTGACCTAATTGGATATATGTCATTATAAATTTAATGTTATTGGCTCCAGTTTATTGTTGAGTTTAATTTTTAGTTAATGAAACATTCATTTTTATATACATTATCTTCCTTAAAAGGAAAAATGTTTTTTGAGTATTATTTAATATTCCTTATTGTCAATACTTATTATTTTCCCTTTTTCTTTTAAATTTTTATT
>NZ_CAWQTY010000016.1:0-5310 GCF_963897815.1 Xenorhabdus sp. Sc-CR9 | reverse complement strand
TAAATTAAGTACACGAGAGTCAGACGACCCCTTCAAGGGGTAAGCCAAAGAAGCAAAGACACTTAGCTTGAACGAAGAGAAAGCCGCGTCATTTAGGCGCAGTCGGTAACATGCCCTTATAGGGCTATAGAGCAAACCACCCGCTATGCGGGTGGTTCTGATTTCAATTCGTCCTCCTTTGTTATATATAGTTCAAAGGAAGGCATATTCTATCTCGTCAAATTAAGCTTGTTTTAATTCCGCATCGTCATCTTGTTCAAATATGTCTTTATTGGTTTTACCCATTAATTGGCTAGTGACTGTACCGGCAGTCATTGCACCATTGACGTTTAATGCTGTGCGACCCATATCAATGAGTGGCTCAACAGAAATTAATAGTGCAACTAAGGTTACAGGCAGACCCATCGCTGGTAAAACGATTAGTGCTGCAAATGTTGCACCACCTCCAACACCAGCAACACCGGCAGAGCTGATAGTGACAATTCCGACGAGGGTAGCAATCCATAAAGGATTGAAGGGGTCAATACCTACAGTTGGAGCAACCATCACTGCCAACATGGCTGGATAAATACCTGCACAGCCATTTTGTCCAATAGTGGCACCGAAAGAAGCGGAGAAGCTGGCAATCGATTCTGGTACACCGAGGCGACGAGTTTGTGTTTCAACATTCAGCGGAATACTTGCTGCACTTGAACGGCTGGTAAATGCAAATGTTAATACAGGGCCAGCTTTTTTGAAAAATTTCAGTGGATTAATGCCAGTAAAAGCCAAAATACCGCCATGTACAACAAACATCAAACCAAGCGCGATATAAGAAGCAACGACAAAATTACCTAATTGTGTAATATCGTGAATATTCGAGCTGGCTACAACTTTAGTCATCAGAGCCATGACACCGTATGGTGTTAGGAGCATAACTAGTCTAACTAGTTTCATTGCCCATGCTTGTAGAGTATCAATGGCGATCAGAGCCCGTTCACCGCGTTCATGGTCATCTTTAAGCATTTTCAATGCAGCAACCCCTAAAAATGCTGCAAAAATCACAACACTGATAATGGAAGTCGGGTTTGCTCCAGTCAGATCAGCAAAGGGGTTTTTCGGGATAAATGAGAGAATAATTTGGGGTACACTCATATCTGCAACTTTACCAACATAGTTGGTTTCAATAGCTGATAAACGAGCTGTTTCTTGAGTACCTTGAATTAATCCTGCTGCACTTAGCCCAAATAAATTAGCAATTATGATACCGATTAAAGCGGAAATTGCAGTAGTGAACAATAACGTACCAATTGTCAGGAAGCTGATTTTTCCTAAAGAAGACGCTTTATGTAAACGCGCGACTGCACTTAGAATAGAGGCAAAAACCAATGGCATGATAACCATTTGCAATAACTGTACATAACCATTACCAACGATATTGAACCATTTAATTGATTCTTTTACTGTAAGATTATCTGTACCATAAATGATATTCAATGCCAGCCCAAAAATGATACCTACGACTAGAGCCACGAGAACCTTTTTGGACAAGCTCCATTTATCTGAACTTGTTTTTGCTAATAAGATGAGCAGTGCTATAAAAACGAGCATGTTAATGATGAGTGGTAGATTCATCCCTAGTCTCCAAAATGTTTATACCTTCATTTTTCAAATTGTTGCTTTTTTTGCTGAATCACAACTTGTAATCAATCAGGTATACCAATATCTGTATGAAATATATTTATTATTCATGGTTCGTATTGAGATAAGTGATGATAGCAGTTTCAAACTGCTAACTTATTGATTGCGCTATCACTCAAAAATCTATCAGATACAGGCCATGAAAATCTATAAGATAGAATTTTATCAGTATAAAAATTTACTTGCTTATAATTAAATGGAATTTAATATAATTATTTTTCACTAGGTAGTTTAATTGGTTATATGTCCTAATCTATGTCAACTTTACTTTCTATACACAATGGATTTCAAGTTGCATCGCGATGGCAAGAGAGCAAATCCCCGGGAGCATAGATAACTATGTGGCCGGGGTGAGCGAGTGCAGCCAACAAAGAGGCAGTTTGAAAAACGAAGTGTATATACGATTTTGTCTGTCAGATAAGGTAATTCACATTCAGTAAACTGCTATTTATAGAATAAATAATAAAATTAAAGCGTTAAATAATAGTAGCATAGTGAATTAGTCAATTCTGATTGTAAACAGATAAGTGAGGATTGAAAAATATTATTTATGTAGTTAGTAATAGCCCTATTTGAGAAAATAGGGTTATTACATTGTTGTATGTACGATAAGTCAGCTACTTGTAGAGATTTTTTAGCTTATCAATTGTTAATTGATCGAACGAGAACTTATCAAAGTAATGCGTGAATGAAAAATCAATGTACTGTGGAAGAATAATAGCAATCACTAGGACCAGAACAGCAATAAATCGTTCAGCTTTTTTGCGTTCTTTTCCTCTAAGAATTGGGATACAAAAACGTGTTCTCAGTGGCCATAAAAGTGGAATACCTGCAGGAGTGAGCATATCGGCAATCAGATGGCTGATATAACCGACAACCATCGCATGGATGAAGTCGGTTGGAATGGGCCAATTGGAGGGGATTTCCGTCTGGAAGAGAGTCATTCCCACCATTAGCGCTAATAAACTATGTGTGAATCCACGATGGCCACATAATTTTGCTATTGGAATGGATATAAAACGGAATAACCTGCCTAAAGTGGAGCTTGGGTGGTCAATGTCAGGTAATAGTGAAGCCAGAAGTACACCGGGAAGCATATGTAACCAATCTCCCTGTGCGATTTCTGGTGTGATTTCTAACTGGTGAGCCAATACAAGGCTGGCAACGGAAAAAAGAAGATGCCCTTCTGCTGTCATAACGATTTATACTAATTATTTATGCTGTTTATACATACAGTTGGCAGTATAGAGGTTTTTGCATAAGGATGATAGAGGGTAAACAAGAATAATCTTTTATTTATTAATATATAACACCAATATTTAATCTATTTTTACCTAGATCAGCCAGGGATATAAAAGGATGTTTGATTTTTGCACTGCCAGGTGCATGGAAAACATGTATGCAGCATGGCAGCATGGTAACCATCAGGTAATATTCTCTATTGTTAATTTCTCAAGTGAATTCAACTTAATATCAGCCAGTGACCATCGAGGATCATCAAAATGATGGGCGGCAGGAACAACAATTGAACGCATTCTTGCAGCCTTGGTTGCTATCATGCCATTAAATGAATCCTCTAATGTAATACATTGAATCGGGTTAACGTCAAGTTGATTGGCAGCTTGTAAGTAAACTTCTGGGTGGGGTTTGCTATAAGGTAAGTCTGCGGCAGAAATGACAGCATCAAAGTAGTGCCGTATGTTAAATAATTCAAGTACCTGTTCAAGCATCCCATAGGGAGATGCAGAGGCCAGACCGATTTTTAATCCACGTTCGCGGCAGAGGTTTAAAGCATATTCGACGCCTGGTAATAAGGGGCGGTTTTCTTTTACTAATCGAACTACATAATTGATGATGCGTTGTGCAACTTCATTTTTAGAAGTACCTTGCCACGGTGCAGCTTGATACCATAGTTCAACAACCTGATCTATCCGTAATCCTAATGTATCAGGCAGTTTTTCTGCTAAAGTCAAATCCAATCCTAATTCACCGAATATATGTTTTTCTCCTTGTTCCCAATAAGGCTCAGAATCAATGAGCAATCCGTCCATATCAAAGATGACGGCTTTTAGAGGTAAACAAAATGACATTTCATATCTCTCCGCAATGATAATAGCGATGAATAAAATTTGATTGTAGCAATCTCAATAAGTTAAATCCCGTTGTAAGGTGATAACAACGAAAGAAATTGTTTTTGAGGAAAAATAAGAGCATTACTCTACAAATGGAGTTAGAGTAAGCTTCTTATAACATATAGAAATGCATAATTATTTTTAAATGGTGTGATTATGATTGATATCATTACAGAAGAGTAATATAAAAATATTAAATTATTATTCTCAATATGATTATTAATAAATGTCATATTAATATAATTAAAATATATTGCATTGTAGTAAATTTGATTTCAGGAACGTTAATTTTTAATGTTTATATGTTCTTTTTTTTTCGGTATTGTGGTGTTGTAAGCAGCTACTAATTAAATATGGGCCTGTTGTTATTTTGGTTTACGTATAAAAAGTAATAATACCGTTAACTAATGAGGGTACTATAATGTCTAATATTATTAATATATTGGTTTCTATGGAATCAGATTCTATTGCAAATTCAAATAGTTATAGTAATATAGAGAGTAGAGCGCCTACTATTGATTCAAAGTATATTCACATGTTGACATATAACGGAACCAACGTGATTGACAATGGAGGTACTAAATTATCTCTTAAAAATGTACGCAAAGATGATAATATTATATGGAAAGAAGATTCATTGTCACCTTATGACTCAAGATACTCTGTTGTATTAACGGCGGTTGTTGCAGATAACAAGGTTGTTGCCTCTGAGTATCTTTTTCAGTCTGAATTAGTGATGGCTCAGAAAACGGTACCCATTATAACAGGTGAAAATCCAATATCTGTAACACCTAAAGAAGTTGATTATCATTTTTGGGTGAGTTCCATCAAGGCAGTTCCAACTTCGAGCGTTCAAATACCTTTTACATGTTCATTCGAAATATATGAAGGCCCTGTTAGGATAGGGTTCGGTAAATATCGTCATATATTAGAGTTGGTTACAGTTTGAGTTAATAAAGAATTTTAACTTTGATAACGGATAAGTCCACACCCGTTCTCAGACCATGGTTACTATCTGACTAATGACTGACATGGCACGTATTCAAGGCTGCTATCCGTGAAGTGACCCCCAATGTTGGTTTGGTTGTTCAACTATTGGGTCACTTCAATTGCGTGGCCTTCTTCATAGCCCCTCTTTAACCCAATCCCCCCATCAGAAAATTATCACTCCCACCTTGAACAGTAATTAAACAAAATCAGTCAATTACCTAAAGGCGGAATTCACCGAGTTTTAATCCATTGATTTAACGAATCTTTACTCGCTGATATCGCTTCTTTTTTAATAACAAAGTGAAGTAATGAGAACATATTAAATCATCTCAATCATCTGCTGGCTTTTGGGTTATCGTTATTAAAGGAATCTACTTATACTAAATAGCTTGTCAAAATGGTAGGAGTATCAAAGAAACTCGATCCTAAATTTGCGAAATTTTTGTTCCCAAAACGCAAAATCACAGAAAAAAGGATCGAGTCATGCTTATCATACCATCCACTTCCC
>NZ_CAWQTY010000015.1:0-5425 GCF_963897815.1 Xenorhabdus sp. Sc-CR9 | reverse complement strand
ATCACGAGTCGTATCGTGCATCAATTCGAGGGCGCGTTTTTGTTCTGGTGTCAGATGAATTTTCATGGCTGCAAGCATGATCGGGTTTGGATAAGAAATCAAGCATCTTCAATGGCGATTGGTATATAATGTATTAAAATCCGCTGTGCTTGGTAATAATGTTAATGTAGTTAAAAAGGTTCATCATTTAATGAAAGATGAGGTTGATTTAAATAATCAAGAAATTGAGAGTGACGGTGAAACTTTGATTATGATAGCTGCCAGCAATAATCGCACTAATACCGTTAAATATCTGTTATTACAAGGTGCTGATATTAACCTAAGTACAACAACAGACGACAAAACTATGTTTTCTTATGACCAAAGTGCATTAACTTATGCGTGTAAGAATAATCTCCATGAAATGCAAAAGTTATTAATTGCAAATGGAGCATTAAATCATCGAACAGGCAAACCGTCTTGTGAATAACTGTAACAATGCATGATTTTCAAATCATGACGATGGTGTGGATAAAGACTGCTTATATTCTATTCCTTAATTTACTTTATAAACAGTTAATAAAAACACCATCGGTTGCATGTACTTATAAATATTGAATTGAGCGTCTTTAATTTACTTATAAAAATTAATTTTCGCTAAAAACTTCCTTTGAACGAGCCTGAAGTCAGAGTAGATGGTTTGAAAACTATACCTTGGATATTCCTAATGAACATTAACATTGAGCCACCACACCATTGGTTCGCATAATCTATATTATGTTAAATTAACGAGAAGAGATAGGTAATAACTTTATGTCCTACTCTATTCACTATATATGGCATAAGTCCCAACACACATTGATTCAGCCTGATGATATAATGATGTTACCTTTCCATTCATTCAATTGAAGACTTAACTTACAATGCACTTTGCATCGTAGTATTTATAGTTAGTCGCCGCTTTACCGCCGTCTTCGTAACGTTCGACCGCAAACGGAAATAATGGTCAAATTTATTGATGACCACTACAAATATAAGAGGCCGAAACTGTCATCCTTTTAATTAAAAATTATGTTTTTTACTCACAGAATAGTTGCATTTTCTTTCAAGATACATTTTTTTGTTGCAATAACCATTTATCTAGTTCATTTGCGAACCGTTGGCGATCGCGTTGGTTTAAAGCAGCAGGCCCTCCAGTTTGAACTCCACTCGCTCGCATCGTATCCATAAAATCACGCATAGTCAGACGTTCACGTATTGTCGCTTCACTATAACGTTCCCCGCGCGGATTGAGTGCTATTGCACCTTTTTCGATCACTTCAGCAGCAAGAGGGATATCTGCTGTAATAACTAAATCACCGATTTCTGAGTGACGAACAATTTCATTGTCAGCGACATCAAACCCGGCTGGGACTTGTAACGTACGTAAAAAAGCGGACGAAGGTATACTTAGTCGTTGATTTGCCACGAATGTAACTCGTACTTTTTCACGTTCCGCTGCACGATATAATACTTCTTTTATAACCTTAGGACATGCATCAGCATCTACCCATATAGGCATAACAGATTCCTCTTAGTTTCAAATTTTTAGTAATATCTAAGATATTCCCACGATTTTCAAGATAATGAAACTGTTATGGCATGCTAATTATGCATGTCTAACGGATTTGGAATGTCGGCATGACTCAAACAAAATAGTCTCCGATGTTTAGGCTAGGTTTAATCCGACAGACACATCGGTATCTGTCAGATCCGGTCTGAACTTTAAACTCCGGTTATGGAGTGTTTTTTTCTAAATCAGACTCACTTATACAGTATGTTTAGCCAAGTCTTTAGGGGCTATTTTCTTGGATACATGATCTTTATTAATAGATAACACTATCTTTCCATGTAATCCATCCAATGGATTATCACCTATTTTTCCTATTGTCAAAATTGCAGCCCTATTTTTAACTCCAGAAAAAATAGAATCGTTTTCATTTTTTAGCCTATTAATATCTCTTGGAGAATACATATCATTAGTCATTACTTCTTCAGATATACCCTCAGGGAAATAGAGCTGGCCTACAAAATAGAATTTATCTTCCTGTCTTTTTTGTACATTCGCATTCCTTGCTGATAAATGGATATGTATAGCTCTTCCAGCATAAAATCCAGGGAAGATTGTAGTGAATCTGACTATCCCTTCTTTGTCTGTCCTTTGTGCCCCACGAAGAAATGTGCTTTCATCAGTTCTTGAAATCGACCCTATATTATCAGATGGAGCTTCTAGATCTGGGTTTATGTATTTCCAACCTGAGTATTTACCCATAGCATTACAATGCCATATATCAATAAAGATATCATCTAAAGGTTTACAAGTTACAGAGTCAATTATTTTCATTGTCAATAAAAGAGGTATCCCGGGTTCATCCTCTGTTATATTCCTTCTAAGCAATTTGTTATTTATAAAATATGGACCTGACATTTCCTCTGGAGTCATTTCGCAAACGCCTATATCAATACCATCTCCTTTCTTTGGTTGACCCTGTGAAGAAGCGATAGCTCCTGCTGACATCAGAGGTAATAATGAAAATGCTGCACCAGTAACACTCGCCTGTTTCAAAAAAAGTCTTCTTCCATTCTTCATAACGTGGCTCCTTATATGCCATTGAATATTATCATTTGTTGTATAGTAAACAGGTAAGCTATAGTTTAATGTGCGGATTCAGATAAGTGTAGTGGCTAGCGTTTGAAATATGACACGGGTATCCAAACGGGTATCAATCAATATTCATAAAGAGGTAATAAGAAGACAATAAAACCAAGCTCGCCAGTTTTTCACCTATAACCTGGTTGGCTGTAAATTCCATTTTTGGTAACCAAATAGTTTACTGAACCTGTAAGATTTTGATCCGCTGGCGAGCTCTGAAGTCGGGTAGTAAAGTGAAAAAGTCTGACCTTAACTAATTATCCAAAAGTATATTATGTTCTTTTAATAGTTCCTTAACTTTCTCTTTAGGGATAGGGAACGAAGTATTACCATTTCTCCCAACCATTTTTTTAGCTGCGAACATAGCATTAATGATTGCTTCTTCTGTTGCATTTATTGTTGCTTCATACAAAGGGTCTAGTTTGTCATTTGGCAATATTTTTATGGTGCTTATATCTTTTCGGGAGAAAGCACCATCATTTGCGGTTGAAAAAGCAATAAATATCTCACCGCTAGTATTTCTGGCAACCCCACCTACCCTTGAAAGCCCGAGAGATACCCTTTTTGCTATTTTATCCAGTTGATGAGGCGCTAATGGTGCATCTGTGGCAACCACAACGATTATCGATCCTGCATCCTTTATTTTTTTCTTATCTCCATGATATATAGAATGGAAGTCCTTTATTTTTTTACCAACCGGAATGCCTGCTATGATCAAATCATCCCTATCGCCAAAATTGCCTTGGACAAGAACACCGACAGTGTACCCCCCATCTTTTTTGTCTAAAATTCGTGATGAAGTACCTGTACCTCCTTTAAAATCAAAAAGGTTCATGCCCGTACCACCACCCACATTACCTTCTTCTATTACACCTGATTTAGCACTATTCAACGCATGATATACATGTTCTTTTTTTACATGCATACCATTTATATCATTTAATATTCCATCCCATGTTTCTGTAACCACAGGCAATAACCAAAATAAATCATCTTTTAGTGGTGAAGTCAGATTATTATCAATCATCCAGCTAATTGTTGAGTCTCTGACAACGCCAACACTATGGGTATTAGTGATTAATATTGGCGTTTCTAAGAAGCCACTTTCTTCAACCCATTGACTACCCGTCATATCTCCATTTCCATTTAAAGAAAATATACTGGAAAATACAGGACTGAATTTCTTTCCTCTCGGCAATATAGCTGTGACTCCTGTTCTTATTGGGCCTTTTCCGATTTTTAACTTTCCATCGTCTTTGATTATGGTTGAGTAACCTACTTTTACCCCACCAACATCTGTAATTGCATTATTTTTCCCTGTTACGCCAGAGAAAGGAATGCCTAAATTTCTTGCTCTAATTTCATCTGCCAAAGAATTTGAAGTTATCATTGTCGTTATATATACCAAATCAAAATGGAGGTTTAGGATTTAAAACATGAAAATTCAAAGTGAATTTGCTTTTGGCCAGTCAATATAACCCTTTGCCCCATTACCGTAATAGGCATCATTAGTGACATCAGCCAGTTCAATATCATAGCGTAGACGCTCGACTAAATCGGGATTGGAAATAAATGGACGGCCGAATGCAACTGCGTCAACTTTACCTTCTGTATGACGGGAAACTGCCATTTCAAGATCATAGTTGTTATTACCGATATAAGCCCCGTCAAACAGAGATCTCAATGCATCTAGATCAACATTCTCAGGAACTGTACGA
The DNA here is from genome assembly GCF_963897815.1 of Xenorhabdus sp. Sc-CR9. Lineage (NCBI taxonomy): Bacteria > Pseudomonadati > Pseudomonadota > Gammaproteobacteria > Enterobacterales > Morganellaceae > Xenorhabdus > Xenorhabdus sp. Sc-CR9. Next base: position 1,036 of record NZ_CAWQTY010000015.1, on the reverse strand, counting down.
TCTTTCCCTGTCGTTCCTTCAACAAAGTGAAGATACGCTAGTCTGAATTTATTTAGCTGCTGAATCAGATAGCCATAAGTTGCCATCACATTGCTATCAAGCGGTGTGTTACCGACTTCTGTTGAGACAGGTGAAAGTCTAATGCCAATTTGTCCACTACTCCAAACACGGGTTACAGTTTCAACAATTTCTAAAATCAGTCGAGCACGATTTTCAATAGAACCACCATATTGATCAGTGCGGTGATTAGTCGAATCTCGCAGGAATTGCTCAAGAAGATAGTTATTGGCTGAATGAATTTCAATACCATCAAATCCTGCCCGCCTGGCGCATTCAGCCGCATGCTTATATTGTTCGATAATCTTAGCAATCTCATCAGTTTTTAATGCGCGTGGCATTGAAGCTTCTTGAGGGCCATCATAAGTGTAAACGTTACAATCTGCTTTGACGGCTGATGGTGCAACGGGGGCTTCTTGATTAGGTTGAAGGGTAACATGTGAACATCGACCAACATGCCACAATTGAATAACAATTTTTCCACCTGCATCATGAACAGCATCTGTAACTTTTTTCCATCCAGCCACCTGTTCTTCTGTCCAGATGCCGGGAGTCATGGCATAACCGCGTCCCTGTGCTGAGATGTTAGTGGCTTCTGAAATGATTAAACCGGCACTTGCTCGCTGAACATAATATGTCACATTAAGTTCATTGGGAACGCCTTCTTGATTCACGCGACTACGTGTCAAAGGTGCCATGACAATACGGTTGGCAAGTTCAATTTCTCCTAATCTTGTAGGTGAGAAAAGTTTAGTACGAATACTATTGTCGACCATAAAATTTCCTTTTTTAACAGTTAACTTGTCGTCTACAAAAAATCTAGAAATATGCTTACCATAGTTAAAAATTGACTAGAGCGTGTTGACCTTTGTTGTACATGTTTCAATCGACCCACATAGGGAGCCACATGATTGAAAATGCCAAAGCAACGAGACTTTCATAATTTCTTGCTAATTTGTCATACCGAGTAGCTACTGCT
>NZ_CAWQTY010000014.1:0-5562 GCF_963897815.1 Xenorhabdus sp. Sc-CR9 | reverse complement strand
CGGTCCTCGCCAACGACATTTTTTTAAAGCCTGCTCAAGCAAACTGGGGTCTGTTTCTGACGGTTTTTCTTTCCAGAGTTTGAAGTAGTAATAAACCGTGCTTTTTGGGGGAAAATCGCTGGGCAGCCTATCCCACTGACAACCGCTCTTGAGCAAATATAGCAAGGCACAAAATACCTCGTAGACATCGACTTTTCTGGGGCGTGTGCGTTTCCTCTTGCTGAGCAACAGGGGTTCAATTTCCATGAACACTTCTCGACTAATGTCACTGGTATAAACTTTTCTCATCCCGCCAGTTTACATGAAAAACTATTCAGGTTTAAAAATATTCTGAATAGGTTCTTAGTTATTGGATTAAGCAGTGATTCGTTAATTCCACCTTAATCTAGTACATGAAGTTTATAAAAAGATTAAAAACAGCATATACAAAGAAATTGATAGCGGTCATGCCGTACAAATTGAGAAACCAACCGAATGGAGCAATTTAATAAAAGATTTTACGCTTTCAATATCGTAGCTTATTAATCGAGTTGATTTTGAAATGGAAAATTAACCACTTTCCCTACGGGTAAATACTTATAAATTGTTGATAATGAGACATTGTAAATAATTGACAGCTGTTTTCGGGAGTGTCCCTTAGTCAATAGTCTGGCAGCTTGCTGACGATCTTCTTCGGTAAATATCACGGGTCGTCCACCAATTCTTCCCTGTTCCCGTGCTGCTGCCAGACCCGCATTGGTTCTTTCCACAATTAGTTCACGTTCCATTTCTGCCAGCGCACTCATTACATGAAAGAAAAATCGCCCCATTGCTGTACTGGTATCAATACTGTCAGTCAGACTCTGAAAATGAATATCACGCTCATGCAGTTCAGAAATGAGAGTGACAAGATTTTTTACACTGCGGCCTAATCGATCCAACTTCCAAACTACCAGAGTATCACCGGGTTTAAGGTGTTTTAAAGCACGTTTCAGTCCGGGGCGATTTGCCGTTTTACCACTTATTTTATCTTCAAAAATCAGTTCACAATGAATATTGACCAACGCATTTCTTTGTAAATCACTATTTTGGTCAGTTGTTGACACTCTAATATAACCTACTTTTGCCACAGATGTTCCTTTTATTACTTTTAGAAACTGTTAATTACATAAATAATACCCATTTATACGATATAAAAAACCTTTTATTTATCTAAATGCGTGATAAAAAATGGTTATCGTGAAGTGTTTATCCGATTAAGTGATGAAAGAGAAATTATTACCAATCAATTCAATAAAAAATAACCTAAACGAGTGAGCTGATTCACAGTATCAATTTTTTCTTATCAGTAATACGCAATTAGTTCTCGCTTATTTTTCCAAAATGCTCTTTATTTAATTGAAATAATTTTGTTGCTAACTTGTTATATTAAACTGCCGAGGGTGTATATGGAATTGATTACACAATGGTTAGGTGCAATAAACGGGGTAGTATGGGGCGTTCCCATGCTGATCGGTCTTTTAGGTATCGGTATTTTCATGCAAATTCGTTTGTCATTCTTACCGATCCGTAAACTGGGCACCGGGTTCAAATTACTCTTCCAAAAAAATGACCAACGGGGTGAAGGCCAGATTTCACCTTTCAATGCGTTGATGACAGCCCTGTCAGCGACAATTGGGACAGGAAATATCGCAGGTGTGGCGACAGCCATTGTGATGGGGGGGCCGGGAGCATTGTTCTGGATGTGGATGACCGCCTTGGTCGGTATGGCCACAAAATATTCAGAAGCGGTACTGGCGATACGTTTCCGTGAAACTGATAAAAATGGTAATTACGTTGGCGGTCCAATGTATTACATCAAAAACGGATTGGGGAAAAAATGGGTCTGGCTGGGAACACTCTTTGCTTTTTTTGGCAGTATTGCAGGCTTTGGCATTGGCAATACTGTACAAGCCAACTCAGTCGCTGATGTACTGGAAAGTAACTTCGGAATAGAAAAAGTCATAACGGCCGGAATTCTGGTTGTTTTAGTCGGTGCTGTACTGATTGGTGGTATCAAACGGATTTCTGATGTTGCAGGTAAATTAGTACCTGTCATGACCGTGGGTTACTTTGGTGCAGGTGTAGTCGTCATTGCCCTCAATATCTCTGCTGTTCCTGATGCATTTGTTTTAATCATCAAATCAGCCTTCACACCTGTCGCGGCACAGGGCGGTTTTGCTGGTGCGGCAGTCTGGGCGGCAATCCGTTTCGGTATCGCCCGTGGCGTATTCTCTAACGAAGCCGGTATGGGAAGCGCGCCGATCGCCCACGCGGCCGCAAAAACCCAAAACCCGATCCGTCAGGGTTTAATTGCTATGTTAGGCACCTTTATTGATACGATCATTGTCTGTTCTGTCACTGGCTTAACTATTGTCATTACCGGTGGCTGGCTGACAGGCCAAACAGGAGCAACATTGACTGCAGCTTCTTTCTCCGCAGTGATCCCGGGTGGTAACTATATTGTTGCCATCGCTTTGGCTATTTTCGCCTTCACAACCATTTTGGGATGGAGTTTCTATGGTGAGAAATGTATTCAATACTTACTGGGACCAATAGCTATCGTGCCTTTCCGGATTGCCTGGATTATTGCATTGCCGATTGGTGCAACCCAGTCACTGACTTTTGTCTGGTTGCTGGCGGATACCCTCAATGCAATGATGGCAATTCCCAACCTGATAGCGATTGCATTACTTAGCCCGATTGTTTATAGGCTGACGAAAGACCATATTCGTGATGTTAATGCGGATAGTATTGATATTAAACCGATGACGAAGACAGACTAAGATTTATATTATTTGAGTGAGAAAATCAAAAAAGAGGTGGCTTGAAATATCACCTCTTATTTTTTGTGTTTTCAGTAGATTGAAAGATAAAAAATGCATAATTTACTGAATTTACTCTTCAATAGGTGCAGCATCAGAGAGAAATTAAGTCACTATTAAATTAGGGTTATACTGAAAGTTTTTCTTTTCAGAAATAAATAAAGATAATGAGTTGTAGGTATATTTAGAATTACCTTTTTTGTTATTTATATTTACCAGACGAGAATATATTGGTCAGAATTAAATGGATTTATTCAACAAACAAATAAACCAATGTCAAGTATTCATGCTGATTATCCATTCATGTCAGTTATCCATTCTGGGTTGTTTAAGTTTTTATTACCCTAAAATGAACATCGGTAAATGGGAAGATTTATCAATCAAACCTGTGATAAGGGTTATACCTGTCGATTAACAATGTTATTGATAAAGGTACCTTGACTCACGCTATCAAATTCTTCAAAAACGGATATTTCAGAACATCATCCGGCTTTTTATTAAGATAAAATGGATATGGACTTGAGCCCGAAAACCGGGAATGAAGAAATGGGTTCAACACTGTTATGAAACCTCATTTAAAATGATGATTTTTTATTATCCTTTGTTTATAAAGACATTTTTCTTTTTTCTTTTTTTATTTCATATTTTTTTGTTATTCTATTGCCACGATACCTTTATTTTGTGTATATTTCTCTCTCTTATTAAGAGATTTTTTGCAGGATGTTAATAAGCTAATAGTTATAAGCCTTGTACTTTTTAATGATTAGTCTGGTGGATGCATTTCTTAAATGGCACGCAAGCGAATATTATAGATCTTTTAATTAATTTTAATTATATGTTTAAATAATTGTTTAGAATAAGGTTAGGTATTTATTTTTATGCAACTTAATAAATTATCAGTTATGGCAATGGTCATTGGTGTATTAAGCAGTACATCTGTGATGGCTGTTTCTAGTGGAACAATTACTTTTCAGGGAGAGGTGCTGGCAACTACTTGTAATGTAGTGCTTGATAGTAGAGGTTCAGCGGATGGCACTGTTTCATTACCATCTGCTCTCCTGTCAGATTTGGATAGTGACGGGAAGGTCGCGGGGGAGACTGGTTTTACTTTGAACCTTACGGGCTGTGTCCAGCCGAGCCACAGGTTAGATTCCCCTGTCCCGTTTGCCTATTTTAGCAGTAGCGATTCCTCAAAAAGATTAGCTAATAAGAAGGTTGGCGGAGCTGCTAATGTTGAAATTGAACTCCTAGATTCTAACAGAAACGCTATAGAAATAAATGATATTATTCAACAGAGAACTAAAGCTGCACCTGCTACTATGACATCCGGAGCTGGTAAGTTGCAATATTATGCCCGATATAGGGCAACAGGGACAGCTACTGCAGGAGCTATTACCTCAACGGTAAGTTATAACATCCAATATAAATAATGATATAACAGCGGAGGAAACTCCGCTCTATCTCTCAGGATAAAGAGCTGTAACATGTCATCAAAATTTTATCTGTTATTAAAAAAGATACCGGGAGTATTGCTTCTGGCAATCATGGTACATCCTGTTTTTGCATCTGTTGTGCTCTCGTCTACCCGCGTGATATATCCACAAACAGAGAAGGAAGTTACAGTACAGGTAAATAATCAGGGAAAAGCACCGGTGTTATTACAAAGTTGGATAGATAATGGCGATGCAGAAGCACTACCGGAAGATATTAATGTCCCTTTTATTCTCACACCACCGGTTAATCGGATTGACCCCAATAAAGGTCAGTCTCTGCGTATTCGTTATATTGAAAATAATCATCTTCCGGCGGATCGGGAATCTCTCTTCTGGTTAAATGCGTTGGAAATTCCGGTGAAAATTAAAGAAGAAGGTAATCGTAATTACTTACAATTTGCAATACGTACCCGCATCAAAATATTATTTCGACCCTCCTCCCTCAAAGGAGCACCTGAAGCGGCGGCTAAAACGTTGCGCTGGGAAATTGACAGCAATGGCATTACTGCTATTAATGATTCTCCCTGGTATATCAATCTGATGAATATCACGGTAGAGCAAAAGGGTAAAGAACAGCTCATCGAAGGCGATGCGGTTCCCCCGTTTGGCAAACGTACCTTCGCAATTAAAGGCTCCCCTGTTGGTAAAATAATGGACTGGCAATATATTAATGACTATGGCGCCATACACAGTACACAATAAGATATTTTAGTCTTCAGGAATAAAGAAATAAATAAAGATATAAATAAAGATATAAAGAAATAACAGAGTAAAGGAATACAATGAAACCAATTATAATTAATAACCGTTTATATCCTGCCATTGTATTTCGTTTACTGTTATTTTCCTTGGTAATGGTATCTGCTTATTCTGTTGCATACACCAACGAAAACGAAGATATTGAATTTGAGGCGGCATTTTTGCGTAGTGTCTCTCCAGATAAATTGGATTTAAAACATTTCAGTCAAGGAGCGGCCATGTTGCCGGGAACTTATTTATCTGAGATCTGGCTGAATGGGGAATACCTGACACGGGATAGTGTTACCTTTAAAGGATTACCAAACTATCAGGTCAATTTGTGTGTGCAGGCGGATGTCTTAGTATCTATTCAGTATCTTTCCTGCGCAAGAGCAAAGCAAGGAATGCTAAGTTGACTAACTGAAGGCTGGTATTCAAATCCCCCTCACAGTTTTTCCACAGCCGCCGACACTTTTCTAGCCAGGCAA
>NZ_CAWQTY010000013.1:0-5590 GCF_963897815.1 Xenorhabdus sp. Sc-CR9 | reverse complement strand
ATGGTCAAGCAATGTGATTGCGGGGCACCAAGCCAAAGAAATAAGCTTAAAAAAGCCAGCTGGTGTGATGATTACCGCGCCCAAGTTTTCTTTGGCTGAATGTTAATCAAAGTATGCTCGTGCCCTGGTGAAACCCTTCATCACTTTTTTCATGTCACGTTGCCAGAAAAAACGAAAGAACTGACAACTCGACTGACTGATAATTTTCAAATTTTAAAACCCGCACCTTCAAGTTAGATTGGTATAGATATAACCGCCAATAGAGGTAATCACATTACCACTGTGTTCAGTGGTATCGTTTAAGAGAATAACTGCTTTACCTGCTATGTTTATATCTCCGTTTTAATAGTAATGATTTTAAGTTTCCAGAATTGAAAATATTTTTTTGTGATATTTATGGTGATATTTCGTAAAAAGAACTGCAATATTATTATCGCAGTTCTTGATGTTTAATGTGTTGCTTAAATAATATTTATTTTTACTCCCATTGAGATGTATTATTTATTTTCCAATATTCAATATAATCGCTATCTAAATCTACTTTTCCATCTGGATATTCAACTCTTGCATTTCCTCGGGGATATATCCCAAGGGGGTTTTCTGAAATAATTACTTTGGGCATTTTAGTTTCATCCAGCGTGGGCATGTAGGTGATTTTCCATTCATTTCTAGGAGTCAACCTTAGCCCAAACGAAGTTGTTCCTCCGGTTTCGCCATATAATCCTATTTTATTATGGGTATCATAAACCTTTCTGAGAAAAGGATAAATGATTGGTTTATAATGAATGGAATTTATTAGCTCTTTCATATCCTTAGGTTTTTCTGCGTCGTTTATATAAATCGTTATACCTGTTCCAGTATAGGGTTCAGCATCTTTTATTAAATGATTAACATCATTATACATAATGACAAGCATAATAGTATTGATATTCCATTGACACCACCCCCCCCCTTGAAGAGGTATTTTCTCCTTAAAATAACCAGTTGTAGAGTTTACTAAAATATTAACGTCATCCCCTCTATGCCTAGGAGTATGATAAAGCATTCCTCCAGCGGTATTGTGAGTAGACAGACATTTATTTGAGATATATCTTCTCTTCAAAATGGGAGTAGTATTAGGAGGAATAACACCTTCAACTGTGATCCATTGATTGTTTTTAGGAGGTGAAAATGGTTCAGATTTATCTTTATAAGTTTGCCAAGAGTCCGAAATTGCATTAGATAAAAAGTCGCACCCTGTTAAGCACAAAGTGAGTGGTAATAATATCAATGGCATCGATTTTATCATAATATCTAAGATTCCTATCTTTATCTAGAATAACGCCGCAAGGCAGCGGGGCCTCTTTCATCTTTTCGGGTTACTTCCAACGTAGTGGCTAATTGATTATCTATTTCTCTTAAGAAATAATATTCTCTAATTTTTTTTCTTTGAAATACGGCACCAATCGAATGTGGTTCACTTTCAAGAAATGATAAATCTTCCGGCTTCCTTTGCAGTTTTTTATCTGGTGGAAGGGAACATAGTTCTCGCAATCTCTTGTCAATATACTCAGCATATAAGGCGCTGCTATGGTCAAAAAGGCCTGTCCCACGTTTGCCTGTAGGGTTTTCATCACCCTGAAAAAATGAACGTATCTCTTGCTCTCTGTATTGATCTACTTTTGTCTGTTGTTCAATAAATTCTTTAGTCTCTTTTCTGGTTTTTTCATTTAATTCCGGAAGTAAATAAAGTTTTGACTCCGAATCAGGGAGAACATAAAAGTAAACCAATTTACCATGGTGTAAAAAAGGGTCGTTATCACGACTGAGTGACTTAACACTTTTTGCAGTGAGAGCACCAGCCAGACTTAAAGATGTGCCCACAACAGTATCAAATACTTCGATTGCGTATCCTACAAATTTATAATCTGTTTGAAGAGCAATATTATCCATATCTTTGTTGAACGGCACTGATGGAACAAAATCATCTTCATTAACATGACGATAATGAGTAATTTCAGTGAGTTCCTGCACTGCACTTTGGGTGAATAAACGTGGCATACCGTAGGTATAGAGGCAGGGATTATAAGATTTGAGTTGTGCACTATGTAACAAGGCGAGGGCTCCGCCCAAGCTATGACCGCAGACGAATAGTTTTCTTGCTTCTGCTAATCCCAAAACATGTTCGAATACTGTTTCCCTTTTTTCTATATCAGGAACTTGGATATCTTTGACAAGATGAAAAGCTTCCCAAAAGCCTTTATGGACTTTTCCTTTCTCAATAAAACCACTACATATTCCTTTTTCAGTGCAGCTTAATTCTAGTGGCTGGAAAGTTCCGTCTGTGAGGACATCCTTTGTTTCCGTCATTTCAGTACCGCGCCATCCAACAATAACTTCTTTCTTATTTGCCACGTAAAAAAGCTGAGTATGTCCCTGAGGAACATCTTGTTTATTTGAGTCGATGTAGACGACCTCAGTATAGCGATCACTGAATGGGACATCATAAACAACTGGGGCAAAAGATTGGTCATTAAACTTATAGGGAAGTTCTGAAATATTAAGCATTTGGTTATTAAAAACATTCACAATAGAGCCAGTGGCGTACTTATTGTTATCACCATAAGTTAATATGCTCATCAGTGAAAAATTATAGGCATTAACCAGTGAATAATCTTTTTGGTGATGTAATAATAAAGACCATGCCCTGAATGGGCAGACCTCAATCACATAGCGATAACTATCGAAAGCAGAAGGTATAACTTCGATACCCATTGGTTCGCTGTCAGGAAAATGACAACTTGGAAGAGGGATTCCTTTTTTCCATCCTTTAATCACAGGTATTTTATCAACCAGTTCCCCAATCGTCGCATAACGATATTGGCGGCCTGATTTTTGACTTTCTGCAAAAACGGCTGAAATTTTAGACATAGAATCCTTAGAACGTGCGTATTTGTACTCGCCGTTGCGCTTTATTCTCAATGGGCGCTGTTCCATTTCATCAGTCAATTTCTGACCATCGAGGAATAAGCGAAGGGGGATAGCAGTCAGATTTTCTTCACGGATCATGCCGCTGCCATCTGTACCTCCTTTACGGGTCATTTTATGATTTTTCAGTGTGTAAGGCATATTGGCGATAGGTTTGTTGTACTCATCAACCAATTGAATTTCTATTTTGTTGTTTGCCATTTTCTGACAATCATGACAATAAATCGAATTTTTATTACTCATAACTTATTGCTCCTGTTATTTTTCTTGTTCCATCGCCAACAAATAATCCTGACTGGATATCTTTTCAACATACTGACCGGCTTCTAATTTTTGCCGCAGCCACTGTTCAATCTGTTGTTCCAGACTGCCTTCTGGCTTATCAAGTTGCTTCGCTATATCACCGTGGTTTTCCCATAAATCGTTATAGAGGGAGCTGCTTAAAACTTTCAGGCCATAAGGTGAATGTAGCCAAACCAGCTGTAGGTGTTCACCCAGTGTAAAAGGAATATCGCCATTACCTTGTCCGCATTCTTCAGGACGGTGGAAACGTGTGCCTTGGGGCAGGTCAATCATCAGTTCTGTCACGGGTGTTAACAATTCTGTCCAGTCACTGGGTGTGAGTGCTGGCAGTAGTGCACCGAATACCCGTGTATCCATCATACGAAAAACCACCTGTTCTCCTTGTAACACCACTAACTGCCTCTGTTGCCAATGAACCAATTGCTCTTGCCACGGGGCTGGACTTTGGTATGCCCAGCCCCAGCTATTGTCACTGACGGCATGACGATCTAGCATCATGCCGATAAGGGATAGTTGGCTTTTTTTCGCCTGCACCAGCCACGGGCTTTGTTTCAGCATTTTGCGCATCGGTGTGCCGCTATACAGTGGAAAAGCCTCCTCTACCCAATCGTTAAGGTAAAAGTGTTTTACCGGATCAGGATTTGCCAGTGAATTGAGCATAAAGAACACTGGCGTATCATGAGATTCGCTCAGCCATTGCTGCCAATTGACCGTAGGTGTTGTGTTTCTAACCGAAATAATGTCTTCCATCAGTATCATTCCTTAGCGGGTTTAATAACCATGCTGACGTCCTGTTGTGCCAGCTCCGGGCAATAAGGGTGTGCGGGAAATTCCATCTCCACATCTGGCAACGGTGCTACCCCCTCTGGTAATTGCAGTGCCAGCCCGCGTCCGCTGCCTGCCGAACCTTGTCCGACATTAATCGGTGAGGACAAAATCCCGCCCGGGGTGACTTTAAGAAAACTGCCGCCCACTTTCAGCGTGATTTCTGATGCCGCTTCCAGTACCACTTTGCCGCCACTTTTCAGGTGGATTTCCTGCCCGCTGTCAATCACGGTCGCATCACCGGTCTGGGTATGCTGGCTGCCGGCAATCCGGTGGGACACATCGCCTTCTGTGGTGATTTTGCGGGAACCGGCAACCTGATGATGGTCATCCGCACGGATGTCGTGATAACGGTTGTTATCGATACGTTGTTTCTGGTCGTGTTTGATATGCCAGAGGGCATCGTTTTCGATATGAGCCGTAAAATCTTTCTGGCCGTGGAAATAAATTTCCTCGCTGTCTTTGGCATCCTCAAAGCGCAGTTCGTTAAAGCCCTTGCCCTTATGGGTTTTGGTCTTGAAAGTCGTGCGGGTTTTCTGTGCCGGTAAATCCAGCGGCGGGCGGTTCAGGCCATTGTAAACACAGCCAGTGACGATTGGACGGTCAATATCCCCATTGAGGTAAGAGATAATCACTTCCTGACCGATACGCGGGATCGCCATAAAACCAAAGCCGTTACCGTTCCAGCCCTGTGCGACGCGAACCCAGCAGGACGCACCATCATCCGGTTGGTCATAGCGATTCCAGTGAAAATGGACTTTAATCGCGCCCTCTTTATTAACGAAAATCTCTTCCCCTTCCGGCCCGACCACCATTGCTGTTTCATCGCCATCGGCCAGCGGTTTGTAGTGGAAAGGCGGGCGCCAGTCGGCAAGGCCATCAATAAAACTGAAATGATTACTGAGCGTGGTGCCTTCCCCGCTGTTATCGCCCAGCGCCTGCGGGCAGCGCCCGTGGTGACTGATACCGACCACCTGCCAGCGGGCATTCAGTGGCTTATGTGGATGGCTTTTTATCTCAAAAATCTTGCCCGGCATCAGTTTGATGCAGTTACTGTTGCCGCTGCCGGTTTTTTTCTGGTTATCCAGCGCTTCATGGCGGTATTTGAGAAACGGTTTGGCTACCGCATCTTTCTGAAAACGCCCGTAGCTTTCAAACACGGTATACGGGGTTTGAGTGCCAAAATTGCGGAAACTTTCACTGCTGGTCATATGGGAAAGGTGATAACGCGGATTGTCGTAATTAAAGTCTTTGTGAAGGCTGCGTTGTGGACTCATCCCGACGCCTAACCGCACCTGATAAATCGTATCTGTCCCGTGTGCGGTTTCCGGCTGGGGCTGGTAAAGCAACGGCAGTCCCGCCGTCATTCCCAGATGGCTGTCACTGAAAAACAGGGTTTCATCCTCAAACCAGAAACTGATCCCCTCTTCCGCCGCCAATCGGCTGAAAAACCCATAGTCAGATTCCCGTTTCTGGGTCACATATTCTCTGTCCT
>NZ_CAWQTY010000012.1:0-5908 GCF_963897815.1 Xenorhabdus sp. Sc-CR9 | reverse complement strand
AGCAGTAGCTACTCGGTATGACAAATTAGCAAGAAATTATGAAAGTCTCGTTGCTTTGGCATTTTCAATCATGTGGCTCCCTATGTGGGTCGATTGAAACATGTACAACAAAGGTCAACACGCTCTAGTCGGAGCAGATTTCTTTCATCTTATCGCGTTTCATCATTTCTAATGAAAATTCGGTATATAAAACAGGGGAAAGTAAACTACCCTGTTATAAATATTCTGGATACAGTAGAAGAAATTGTTGTCAAATTGCGTGATAGGTAAGGTGTTGGGTGAATATAATGGCAATAAAAAATAACTTATCGGGCGGATTGGCTACCCTATCACTTTTGGTTGGCCTCAATGCTTATAGTGCCAACGCTGTGGCTGTCGAATTGCTGAATAGCTCTTATGATATCGGGCGCGAATTATTTTCGAACCTGAACCCTGAGTTTGAGAAACAGTGGAATGCACAACATCCACAGAACATATTGACTATCAAACAATCCCATGGTGGTTCATCTAAACAAGCGCTGTCTATTTTGCAGGGCTTGCGGGCTGATATTGTTACTTATAACCAAGTTTCCGATGTTCAGATTTTGCATGATCGTGGCAACCTTATCCCTGCCAACTGGCAGCAGCGTTTACCGAATAATAGTTCTCCGTACTATTCCACCATGGCTTTTTTAGTACGCAAAAATAATCCTAAGCATATTCATAATTGGGATGATTTATCACGCCATGACGTGAAATTAGTTTTTCCGAATCCGAAAACTTCAGGTAATGGGCGTTATACCTATCTGGCGGCTTGGGGGGCTTTTGAGCAGCAATATCCTCAAGTGCCAGAGAAAGTCCGCCAACAGATGCAGCGTCTTTTGCAGAATGTTGTGGTGTTTGATACAGGAGGACGTGGAGCAACGACTTCTTTTATTGAGCGTGGACTGGGGGATGTTTTGATTAGTTTTGAGTCTGAGGTCAATAACATTCGCAAACAGTACGGTGAAGATGATTACCAAGCCATTGTGCCGCCCGTGAATATTCTGGCTGAGTTTCCCGTGACCTGGGTAGATAAAAATATCCAGAAAAATGACACCGAATCTGTGGCTAAAGCATATTTAGATTATCTGTATAGCCCGGCTGCCCAGCAAATGATCGCCAGCTTCAATTACCGTGTATTTGATAAAAATGTCATGGAATCCCAGCAGAGCCGTTTTCCTGCAACCAGACTGTTTCGGCTCGAAGAACAATTTGGTAACTGGTCTCAAGTGATGAAAACCCATTTCAACACAGGCGGTATATTTGATCAGATATTGGCGGAAGGGCGTAAATAATGTGGGGATCTAGCAAACGCGTCTTGCCCGGATTCGGTCTTAGTTTAGGGAGTAGCCTGTTTTATACCTGCCTTATTCTGCTATTGCCATTAAGTGCTTTGGTGATGCAGCTTTCCAGCATGACATGGGAGCAATATTGGCAGGTGATCGCCAACCCGCAGGTTGTTGCTGCTTATAAGGTGACATTACTGGCAGCAGCCGTTGCCAGCTTGTTCAATATGGTTTTTGGCATGTTGATGGCATGGATATTAACACGCTATCAATTTTGGGGACGCCGCTTACTTGATGGTTTGATGGATTTACCATTCGCTTTGCCAACGGCCGTTGCGGGCTTAACGCTGGCGACCCTGTTTTCTACAACCGGATGGTATGGTGCCTGGCTTGGCAATTTTGATATCAAAGTCACCAATACTTGGCTGGGTATTGCGGTTGCAATGGCTTTTACCAGTCTGCCTTTTGTTGTCCGTACCGTGCAGCCTGTTCTTGAAGAATTGGGTTCCGAGTATGAGGAAGCGGCCCAGACATTGGGAGCGGGGCGTTGGCAAACATTCCAGCGGGTTATTTTGCCAGAAGTATCACCAGCATTGATGGCGGGAACGGTACTCTCTTTTACCCGTAGTTTAGGGGAATTTGGGGCTGTAATTTTTATTGCGGGCAATATTGCGTGGCAAACTGAGGTTGTTTCTTTAATGATTTTCATCCGCCTGCAAGAGTTTGATTATCCGGCAGCCAGTGCGATTGCTTCGGTTATCCTCGCCACATCGTTATTATTACTGTTTAGCGTCAATATATTACAAAGTCGCTTTGGTAAACGGATAGGGGGGCACTGATGACTGAATTTTCTGGATACACCGCAGCACAGCGCTTGCCCATAAACTGGGGAAAATGGTTACTGATCGGCACAGGCCTATTTTTTTCAGTTTTATTGCTGATGTTACCAATAGCATGGATTTTCTTGACAGCCTTTTCTAAAGGGCTGGACATTGTTGCTCAGAATCTTTTCGACCCGGATATGCTGCATGCCATTTGGTTGACGGTGATGATTGCGCTTATCACCGTACCCATCAATCTGGTTTTTGGTGTGATGACAGCATGGTTGGTGACGCGTTTCCAATTCCCCGGCAGGCAATTATTACTGACATTAATTGATATTCCGTTTGCGGTTTCGCCGGTTGTTGCGGGTCTGCTTTATCTCTTGTTTTACGGTGCCAATGGTTGGTTAGGTGGCTGGTTGAACGCTTATGACATTCAATTGATGTTTTCATGGCCGGGGATGGTACTGGTGACAGTTTTTGTAACGTGTCCATTTGTCGTACGTGAATTGGTCCCTGTGATGTTGAGTCAGGGCAACCAAGAAGATGAAGCTGCCATATTATTGGGGGCTTCCGGTTGGAAGATGTTTTGGCGTGTGACACTGCCGAATATTCGCTGGGCATTACTATATGGCGTTGTCTTGACCAATGCGCGGGCGATTGGGGAATTTGGTGCTGTCTCTGTGGTATCGGGGGCGATTAGGGGAGAAACCTATACGCTGCCTTTGCAGGTTGAGTTGCTGTATCAGGATTACAACACGGTTGGTGCATTTACAGCGGCAGCTTTGTTAGCAGTGATGGCGGTTATTACACTGATTATCAAAAGTGCGTTGCAATGGCATTTAAGCCGCCAGCAAGGATAGGTCAGGAGCAGAATATGAGCATTGAAATCAGTAAAATCAGTAAATCTTTTGGCCGGACGCAGATACTGAATGATATCTCACTGGATATTGAATCTGGTGAAATGATCGCTCTGCTTGGCCCATCGGGTTCTGGTAAGACGACATTGTTAAGAATAATTGCTGGCCTTGAGCAGCAAAGTACAGGTGAGTTGAAATTTCATGGTCAGAATGTCAGCCGGGTACATGCCAAAGATCGGCGTGTCGGGTTTGTATTTCAGCACTATGCTTTGTTTCGCCATATGACGGTGTTTGATAATGTGGCTTTTGGCTTGACTGTCCTTCCTCGCCGTCAGCGACCTAATGGTGAAATATTGCGCCGTAAAGTCATGGCACTGCTTGATATGGTTCAATTGTCTCATTTGTCTGAGCGCTATCCATCACAACTTTCAGGCGGACAAAAACAGCGTGTGGCGTTGGCAAGGGCATTGGCTGTTGAGCCTCAGATCCTCTTGTTGGATGAACCTTTTGGCGCACTGGATGCACAGGTACGGACGGAATTGCGTCGCTGGCTGCGTCAGTTGCATGAAGAGCTGAAATTTACCAGTGTATTCGTCACCCATGATCAGGAAGAGGCAATGGAAATTGCTGATAGAGTGGTACTCATGAATCAGGGGCGGATTGAACAGGTTGCGACGCCACAACGGCTATGGAGTGAACCGGAGAGCCGCTTTGTGCTGGAGTTCATGGGTGATATTAATAAGTTGAATGGTGAGATTAAAGGTTCCCATCTCTGGATTGGCGGGAAAATCTTTCCGTTAAATGGAAAGCCTTTGCATGAAGGACATGTCGATGTTTTTTTCCATCCGTGGGATATGAGACTCAGTTTACAGCAAACTACCTTTTGCCCTTTGCCTGTCCAAATTGTGGAGGTTAGCCCCCGCGGACATTTTTCTCTGGTTTACGTTCAGCCGATAGGTTGGGGAGAAGGCAATTTGTCAGTTGTCTGGATGGATAATTCATTAATTCCCGTTAGGGGCGATAACTATTTTATTGGTGGTGCGAGCGCTCGCTTGTATTCTGATGATGTGCCATTAAAAGTCATGCGATTAGCTGAATCTGCCTGATTTGATTATTTTTTTATTAAAATCCCTGTTTCCGTTAGAGTGCGGATAGGGATTTTTTTTCTTAAAATCTTGCTACAGTTTTCTGAATATGATTATTTGGTTATCCATTCTCATATGAATTAGGTAATGCTGTGGCAAGCTTGGAAACATTTATAGGTAATACACCGCTGGTAAAATTACAACGATTAACAGAAAGTGTTAATGCGGAAGTTTGGGTAAAACTGGAAGGGAATAATCCTGCCGGCTCCGTAAAAGACAGAGCTGCATTTTCAATGATCCAGCAGGCGGAGTTGCGTGGAGATATTATACCGGGTGATATTCTGGTAGAAGCAACGAGTGGTAATACCGGCATTGCACTGGCTATGATTGCGGCAGTAAAAGGTTATCGTCTAAAGTTACTTATGCCTGAAAATATGAGCCTTGAGAGACAGGCATCAATGCGGGCTTATGGTGCTGAATTAATTCTGGTCAGTAAAGAATTGGGAATGGAAGGTGCGCGGGATTTGGCACAAGAAATGGAAAAAAATGGAGAAGGAAAAGTTCTCGATCAGTTTAATAATGCGGATAACTCTTTGTCACACTTTCATACCACGGGGCCGGAAATCTGGCAGCAATCACAGGGAAGAATTACGCACTTTGTTTCCAGCATGGGAACAACAGGGACGATTACCGGTGTGAGCCGTTATCTGAAATCCCAATCAGACAAGGTACACATCACAGGATTACAACCCGCAGAAAATAGCCACATTCCCGGTATTCGCCGCTGGTCTCCGGCTTATATGCCCGGAATTTATCAGAAAGAGCTGGTGGATCAAGTTCTGGATATCACACAAACTGAAGCGGAAACTACCATGCGTTTACTGGCACAGAAAGAAGGTATTTTCTGTGGTGTCAGCTCTGGTGGCGCGGTTTCGGGGGCATTACGCATTGCAGCAGAAAACCCGGGTGCGGTTATTGTGGCGATTATTTGTGATCGTGGTGACAGGTATTTATCGACTGGAGTATTTGAGTAATCCCTTTTTACCATAATGTGTATGAGCCGAAACTTGGGTTATCAATCATAGAGTTTCGGCTTTTAACGTATTGGGTTCGGGGTTTTCCTGTTTAATTGCCCTGATATCCCGGATTGATAATATATTTAAATTTAATGATTTCCAGATTAATAATATTGCACTTATTATGTGAATCCTCCCTCTATTAAAAAATATACCATAAAGTGAATGTATCTCTAAAAATATAGCTGATTATGCGGCCGGAGGACGGAGGCTATAAAACAAGCATTTACAGCAACACCACAATCTGAAAATACATTAATTATTTTAATTGAAATTACTGAATGAATAATATTGAACAATAATAACATTAAAATAGTATTTATTATTCTCTCTATAGTTCAAAAAGTTATTTTATATATCAGTTGAATTTTGTTTATGACTTTTATTAAGAATAGAAAACCTTTTTGTGAAGATAATTCACTCCTCGAAACGTTTCTTTAAGTTTTATATAGTTAGTTTCTCACTAATAATACTCTACATAATATTTTATATTATGGAAAAAGAGATAAATTGTTATTAACCTGCGTAAATCACTACCCTTAATAGGTATATATTCTAATTCCTTCTTGTTTTTGGTGGATTACTCCGCCGTGCGGTAGCTATTGGGGTAGGCCATAAGCCGTCTGAGTGAATAAATAAGATTTCAAAATAGTAGATCACTTGAAGGGAACTCAGTCCGATTTTCGCGATCTGATTAATCGCCAAATCAAAACAAATCCCAAAATGGACTGAGTCATGCCAATCATAACATCAATACCC